>CAZZAH010000033.1:0-12067 GCA_964652115.1 uncultured bacterium
GCTCGCGCCGCACCAAGGCGCGTGTCGATGCGTCGAGGGAAGCGAAGGGCTCGTCGAGGAGCAGGACCTGCGCGCCGGAGGCAAGCGCGCGGGCGAGCGCGACGCGCTGCCTTTCTCCTCCCGAGAGTTCGCTCACCTTGCGATCGCTCATTCGCTCCACGCGAAGAGCGGCGAGCCAGCGATCGACCGTTGCCGTCGCGTCGCGCGCGGAGTATCTGCGGGACCGTGCTCCGTAAGCGACGTTCTGCCTCACCGACATGTGCGGGAACAGCGCGTAGTCCTGATGCAGGAATCCGACTCGACGGCGATGCGGCGGCAGGTCGATGCCGCGCGCGCTGTCACTCCAAAGGTCATCGCCGAATCGAACGTGCCCCGAATCGATCGGCACGAGTCCGGCGATGGCGGCAATCGTGGTGCTCTTTCCCGCACCGCTCGGGCCGACGATCGCGAGCACCTCACCCGGTTCCACCCCGAGCTGCACCTCGAGCGAGAAGTCGCCACGCTCGAGCTTAGCTTTCGCGTCGAGCGCTGCGTTCACGGCCAGATCTCCTTCGTAGCGGCGAGTCGCTTACCCACGAGAAGGGTCGCGAACGCCAAGGCAATCGCCAGCAGAGAAATGGCGACCGCGGTGTCGAGGTCAGACTCCATCGCCGACATGACCGCGAGGGTGAGCGTTTGTGTGCGTCCAGGTAGATTCCCCGCGAACATCATCGTCGCGCCGAACTCGGAGAGCGCACGCGCCCACGCGAGGACCGTTCCCGCCAAGAGCCCGCGCCCCGCGAGAGGAAGCGTGATCGTCCAGAACACACGGCCCGGCGTCGCCCCCAGAGTGCTCGCCGCTTCTTCGAGTCGAGGATCGATCGACTCGAAACCGGCTCGTGCCGCCTTCACAAAGAAGGGGCTCGCGATGAAGACCTGCGCGAGCACTACGGCCAGGGTAGTGAAAGGTATCTCGATCCCGATCGCGCTCAGCGTGGAGCCGAGCAGTCCGCGCCGTCCAAAGGCGAGCAGGAGCGCCACTCCGGCGACAACCGGCGGAATCGCGATCGGCAAATCGACCAGCGTGTCGACCGCGTTTCGTCCTCGGAAGTCGACCCGCGCGAGTACGTATGCGAGCGGCGTTCCAAGTGCCACCACGATCATGGTCGCCGCCGTGGTGGTGCCAAGGGTGAGCACCAGCGCCTTCAGCGCCATCGGCGATAGCAAGTGATCGAGCAGCGACGACGGTGATACCGCCAGAGGAAGCGCGAGGAGAGGCAGCGCGAGGTAGCACGGTAGCAGGAACGCGAGCACGCGAATCGAGCGCATTTGCCCCCGACCTCTCGCCCCGTTCCTCATCGACTAGTGGAGAAAGCCGAACCGCGACAAGATCGCCTGGCCGTCATCGCTCAGCACGAGCTCGACGAACTGCTCCGCCAGGTCCGGCTCGTTCGACGACGACACGATGCCGATTGGATACTCCGCCACCACGTTCAGCCGCTCCGGGATGTCGAGCATCCGCACCTTACCCAGCGCAGTCATGGCGTCGGTGCGGTAGACGATGCCGGCATCGGCTTCACCGAGCGCCACCTTCGCCAGTACCGCGCGCACATTCGACTCTTGGCTGACGACGTTCGCTTGTACACGCGTGCGGTAGTCGTCGCCGTAGAGTCCGCTCGAAGCCATCTTGCCGAGAAGCTGCTGCGTGTAGCGGCCCACCGGCACCGTTGGCCCCGCTACCACCAGCTTCATGCCCGGCCGCGCCAGGTCGATGACGTCGCGTACTTTCTTGTCCTCCGCTGGCGTCACCACCACGAGCTGATTTCGCGCGAAGGTCGACGCAGGCTCCAGCAGCTTCGCGGTCTCGAGCGCGTTGGTCTGGACTCGATCCGCGGAGGCGAAGACATCGGCGTCGGCGCCCAGTTCGATTTGCACCTTCAGCACCTGGCTGCCCGCGAAGCTCAGCGAAAGGTCGACGCCGGGATGGTCGGCCTCAAAACGCTTCTCGACCTCGGCGAACGCGTCCGTGAGAGACGCGGCGGCGAAGACGCGCAGCTCTCGTGCGTCGGATTGTGTGGCCCCCACCAGCAAGGCCATCACGAGCGAGGCTCGAACGGTCGCTGTTCGAAGAGTGCTCGCGTGCTTCATCGTTGGATCATGACCTCCGTCGCCTTGATGATCGCGCTCGCTTCCCTGCCCTTGCGTAGTCCGAGGCGATTCGCGGACGACTCGGTGATGATCGCGGTGATGATCTGGCCGTCGGGCAGCCGCAGAACGACTTCACACAGGAGGCCGGCCTTCTTCAGCCCGACAATCGTCCCGCGAAGCTGGTTGCGAGCGCTGAGGCCCTCGGTTCGCACGCCACTTTCGGCCTTGGCCGGCCTCGTTCCACCGGCGTGGCTTGGGCCGAGAACGCGCCGGATCGCCGCGATATCGGCGGGGCGATAGACGCGCCAATTTCGCCGATCGCGCTTCGGCTGAGGTACGCGACCGTCTTTCTCCCAGAGGTAGAGGCTCTTCTCCGAAATGCCGAGCAGCTTGCAGACCTCCGACCGAGTCAGGTGGTTTGGCATGCGGGCGAGCCTAGCGGGCTTTACTCGGAAGGTGCAAGTAATTCCTGGTAACGACGGCGAGCAGCGGCGACCTGCGAGCTCCGACCTGAGAGCTGCGAGCGTCTAGCTCTTGGGCGGGGTTTCCTCTTCCGCTCCCTGGAGAGCGTACGACAGTCCCTCGAGCTCGATCGTGATGTTCACGTTGCGTACGGTGGCGCCGCTCGGAGCAGAGAGTTTGCAGGGCGCGAAGTTGAGGAAGCCTCGCACGCCCGCCCGGGCGAGGCGATCGACGACCGGCTGGGCCGCGTCGGCCGGCGTCACGATCACGGCCACCTCGGCCCCGGTATCTCGGATCACCTGCTCACACTCGTCGATCGCGCGGATGGTGATGCCATCCCAATCGCGCCCCGTCTTGGCTGGATCGGTGTCCAGAATGGCGACGATGTGAAAGCCGTGTCGATTGAAATCCTTGTAGGAGAAGAGTGCTGACCCGAGGTGCCCCGCACCGACCAAGGCTACACGCCAGCTTCGATTGAGCCCGAGGATTCCGCGCAGTTTTTCGCGAAGCACCGGGACCGAATAGCCGCGGCCTCGCTTGCCGAAGTTGCCGAAGTAGGAAAGGTCCTTCCGAACCTGAGCGCTGTTCGTCCCCGCCAGCTTCGCGAGCGACGCGGAGGAGATGACGGATTTGCCGACGCGCTCCACGTCTTCCAGGATCCGGAAGTACATCGAAAGGCGCCGTACGGTGTAGTCGGAGATGCGCTGCTTCTCTGGACTCTCTTCCAACTCGCTACGGCTCTGGCGGGGGCGCTTCTGGTCCAGGGTGCTTCCTTCCAGCTCGCATTCGGTGTCGTGTCGCGCCGGGCTCTAACCTCGATGGCTCAACGGCGGAGTTTACGCATCCGGGTCTTCCTCGGTCGTCTCGAGGCCCTCCTCATCGATGCCGTCGGATGCCTCCTCGGAATCGTCTTCGACGACGTCCCCCGACAACGAAGTGACCTCAACCGCCGTTCCGACGGTCGAATCCACCCGCGTCTCCTTGGCCAAGAGCGCCACGTCGACGACGCGATCCCCTTCCTCGACCTGAATGAGCTTCACGCCCTGCGTCGCTCGCCCGAGAAGCGAGATCTGCTCGACCTGAAGTCGAATGACGAGTCCGCTGGTCGACATGATCATGAGCTCGTCCCGGTCGGTGACGCTCTTGAGCGCGACCACCTTCCCGTTTCGATCCGAGGTCACGACCGTGATCACCCCCATGCCGCCGCGGTTGGTGATTCGATAATCGTCCAGCACGCTTCGCTTGCCGTAGCCATGTTCCGTGACCACCAACAGCGTCTCCGCCGGATCGCGGATCACCACCATGCCGACAACCGAGTCATCCTCGCCATCGAGCGAGACGCCGCGGACACCGCCGGCGGTCCGCCCCATCGACCGGACCGTCTTCTCGTTGAAGCGAATCGCCTTCCCGTTTCGAGTGGCGATCACGAGCTCTCGCTGGCCATCGGTCAGCGCCGCGTCCACCAGGATGTCCCCTTCGGCGAGGTCGATCGCGATGATCCCCGCCTTGCGCGGATTGCCGAAGGCCGCGAGGGTCGTCTTCTTGATCGTGCCTTGCCGCGTCACCAGCACGAGGAAGTGATCCTCGGTGAAGCGACGGACTGGGACGTATGCGTTGATGCGCTCGTCCTTCCGCGCCATCACCAGATTGAGGATCGAGCGACCGCGAGCCTGCCGCGTCCCGACCGGAATCTCGTGCACCTTGAGCCAGTAGCACCGTCCGTGGTCGGTGAAGAGCAGCAAGTAGGAGTGCGTCGAGGCAATGAAGAGGTGCTCGATGAAGTCCTCTTCCTTGGTCGTCGCTGCCGTCAGGCCCTTGCCGCCCCGGTTCTGCGCGCGGTAACTGTTCTTCGACACGCGCTTGATGTAGCCCGAGTGGCTGATCGTGATCACGACGTCTTCGTCGGGGATCAGGTCCTCGATGTCGAAGCTACCGCCGTCTTCGTTCTCGACGATCTCCGTGCGCCGATCATTCGCGTGGTTCTCGCGCTGCTCGAGCAGCTCATCTTTGATGATGCCGAGAACCTTCGCGCGGCTGGAGAGGGTCTCCTTCAGGTCGGCGATTCGGGCCATGACCTCGTTGTACTCGTCCTCGATCTTCTGGCGCTCCAGGCCCGTGAGCCGTTGGAGGCGCATCTCGAGGATGGCATTGGCCTGGATCTCGGTCAGTCCGAACTGGGTCATCAGCCCTTGGCGCGCGGTTTCGACGTCCGCACTCGCGCGGATCAACGTGATGATCGCGTCGATGTGATCGAGCGCGATGCGAAGGCCCTCGAGGATGTGCGCGCGCCGCTCCGCCTGGGCGAGGTCGTAGCGACTCCGCCGAATGATCACCTCGTGGCGGTGCTCGACGAAGGCCTCGAGAATCTCCTTCAAGTTCATCGTCTTCGGCCGGCCGTGCATGAGCGCGAGCATGTTCGCGCCGAAGGTGGTCTGCATCTGCGTGTGCTTGTAAAGCTGATTGAGCACGACCTGGGGCTGAGCCTCGCGCTTGAGCTCGATCACGATTCTCATCCCCGTACGGTCCGATTCGTCGCGAACGTCAGAGATTCCGCTCAGGCTCCCGCTCTTGACCAGCTCGGCAATCCGCTCGATCGTCGCCGCCTTGTTCACCTGGTAGGGAATCTCGGTGACGATGATCGCGTCCTTGCCGTTCTTCAGCTCATCGATCTCCGCGCGTGCCCGCACCGTGAGGAGTCCACGGCCGGTGAGCATGTAATCACGGATGCCCTTCTTGCCGAGGATGATGCCGGCTGTGGGGAAGTCAGGGCCCTTCACGAATTGAGCGAGGTCGAGGACGCTGCACTCGGGGTTGTCGATCAGGTAGACGATCGCGTCGACCGTCTCGCCGAGATTGTGCGGGGGAATGTTCGTCGCCATTCCGACCGCGATGCCTGACGCTCCGTTGACGATGAGGTTCGGGAACCGGCTGGGAAGTACGACCGGCTCCTCGCGGCTCTCGTCGTAGTTCGGCCGGAAGTCGACCGTCTCCTTGTCGAGGTCTGCGAGGATCTCCTCTGCGATTCGCGAGAGTCGCGCCTCGGTATAACGTTCCGCCGCGGCGGCGTCTCCGTCGACCGAGCCGAAGTTGCCCTGTCCATCGACCAGCGGATGGCGAAGAGAAAAGTCCTGCACCAGGCGCACCAACGCGTCATAGACGGCGACCGTTCCGTGCGGGTGGTAGTTACCGGTGACGTCGCCGGTGATCTTGGCCGCCTTACGGTAGGGCCGATCGTGATAAAGATTGAGGTCGTTCATAGCGACCAGAATGCGCCGGTGCACCGGCTTCAGTCCGTCTCGCGCATCGGGCAGCGCGCGGGACACGATCACGCTCATCGAATAGTCGATGTAACTCGACTTCATCTCTTCTTCGATGCGGACCGGAATCACTCTCTGGGTGGGGGAATCCATGAATCCTCTACTCGTCGGCGTACTTGAAGTAGGCTCTCGTTAGATGTCGAGGTTCTTCACCGCGAGGGCGTTCTCCTCGATGAACTGGCGCCTCGGTTCGACCTGGTCGCCCATCAGCACGGTAAAGATCCGTTCCGCCTCGGCGCCGTCTTCACTCGAGACCTGCAAGAGGACCCGATTCGCCGGCTGCATGGTGGTCTCCCAGAGCTGGTCCGGATTCATCTCTCCGAGACCCTTGTAGCGCTGCAGGTAGATGCCCTGCTTTCCGACCCGCTCCAAGATCTCGTCGCGCTGCTTGTCGTCGAAGGCGTACTCGATGTGGTTGCCCTTCTTCACTCGGTAGAGCGGGGGCTGGGCAATATAGATGTGACCGTTCTCCACCAGCGGCTTCATGAAGCGGAAGAAGAAGGTAAGCAACAAAGTGCGGATGTGCGACCCGTCCACGTCGGCGTCGGTCATGATGATGACCTTCCCGTAGCGGAGCTTGGTCAAGTCGAACTCTTCGACTCCGAATCCCGTGCCGATCGCGGTGATGATGGTCCGGATTTCCTCGTTCGCCAGCGCCTTGTCCAGCCGCGCCTTCTCCACGTTGAGGAGCTTTCCTCGGATCGGAAGGATCGCCTGGAAATTTCTATCCCGGCCTTGCTTGGCGCTGCCGCCGGCCGAGTCTCCTTCGACGATGTAGAGCTCCGTCGAGTCCACGTCCGTGTTGCTGCAATCGGCGAGCTTCCCCGGCAGGCCGGCGCCTTCCAGCGCTCCCTTTCGCCGGGCGAGATCTCGCGCTTTCCTGGCGGCTTCGCGAGCACGGGCAGAGAGCACGCACTTCTCGAGCACCTTGCGTGCGATGGCGGGATTCTCGTCAAGATACTCGCTCAAGAATTCACCCACGATCGAAGCGACGATTCCTGTGACCTCGCTGTTTCCAAGCTTGGTCTTCGTCTGTCCTTCGAACTGCGGGTCGACCACCTTTGTGCTCAGAACCGCAGTCAGCCCTTCGCGCACGTCTTCGCCCGACAGGGTGGAATTCTTCAGAATTCCGTTCTTCTGGCCGTAGCTATTTAGCGCTCGGGTCAGCGCCTGCTTGAACCCGACGAGGTGCGTTCCCCCTTCGATCGTGTTGATGTTGTTGACGTAGGTGAAGATCGATTCGTTGAAGGCGTCGGTATACTGCAGCGCTGCCTCGACCGTGACCGCCTCCCGCTCCCGCGAGATGTAGACGATCTCCTTGTGGAGCAGCTGCTTGTTCTCGTTCAGCCAAGTGACAAACGCCTGGATTCCGTTCTCATAGTGGAATTGGCCGCTTTTTCCATCTCGCTCGTCAATGAGCTCGATCTTGATGCCGCGGTTCAGGAAGGCGAGCTCGCGGAGCCGATACACGACGGTGTCGTAGTTAAAATTGAGCTCTTCAAAGATCTCGGCGTCCGGTTTGAACTGAACGTTCGTCCCAGTTGCCGTCGTTTCGCCGACCACCTCGAGCTCAGTCGCGACCTCTCCGCGCTCGTACCGCTGCCGGTGGATCTTGCCCTTCTGCGAAACCTCGACCACCAGCCATTCAGAGAGAGCGTTGACCACGCTGACACCGACGCCGTGCAGACCGCCTGACACCTTGTAGGTCGAGTGGTCGAACTTGCCGCCGGCGTGCAACATCGTCATCACGACTTCGACCGCCGGGCGGCCTTGTTCCTGATGGATGTCGGTTGGGATCCCCCGGCCGTTGTCCGAGACGCTGCAGCTGCCGTCCGGATGCAGCGTAACGACGATATGGTCGCAGAACCCCGCGAGAGCTTCGTCGATCGCGTTGTCCACGACCTCGTAGATCAGGTGATGCAGCCCGCGGGCGCTGGTCGAGCCGATGTACATGCTCGGGCGTCGACGGACGCCCTCCAGTCCCTTGAGGACTTGGATGCTGCTGGAATCGTAGGTGGATTTGACGTCAACGCTCATGGCTTACGACTCGCGCTCCCTGATGGTGAAGCGGACTCTTCGAATGCCTGAGTCCGGGCAGGCCGCACGGATGCGCGCGCACAATCTCGGTGCAATGTAGGCGAGATGGTGCAAGAGAGTGCTGTTAGCGACGTGAATCCAAAGCGTGTCGTCAACGACCCGCAATGGCTTGGTCCACTGCGCGAGCGGGTCACCAGCGATCGACGCCCAACGGCCGATCACCTGGTAGTCGGCGATTCCCTGCCGGAGCTGGTTGTTGCGCAGCAGCCCATCGAGTGTTTGTGAGATGTGGTCCACTGCTCGAAATACACTCAGTGTCGTGCCTGAGCGGAGCTCTCTTCCATCGCAATGTCCGCACCGGGCAGGCGAAGGGGCATCACCAAGCAAAGCACGTCTGGCTCTCCGCTCTCGAGCGCAGGCGTGATGATGCCCGCCGACGTCGGCGATTGAAATTGTAGATCGACCTCTTCGGATTCAATCGTGCGAAGGAGGTCCAGCAGATAGCTGGCATTGAAACCGACACTGAAAGACGGCCCCTTGTAAGCACAGGGGACGACATCTTCCGCTTCGCCCACGTTCTGAGTTTGAACGCTGATTCGGATTTGTCCAGGCTCTAGAGTCAACTGGATCAGCTTGTTGAGCGTTTCGCTGAACACGGCGACCCGCCTGATGGCCGCCAAGAACTCCTCGCGATTGGTCCGCGCCTTCTTGTCGGGCTGACACCGTGAGATCACATCTTCGTATGGAGGGAAATGCCCGTCCAACAATCTCGTATAAAGTCGGCAAGTCCCGAGGTTGAAGAGGCAGTACCTTTTGTTCGTACTGAGTGAAACCGATTCTTGGGCATCTGGCAGAAGCCGCTGAAGCATCGATAGGGCTTTGGGCGGTACGATGATGTCTCCCCATACAGGGTAATCGCCGGCCCTAGAAGCACGAGCGAGTCGATGGCCATCGGTCGCTACGAATCGGAGCTCGCCATTCAAGACGTGTGTGTAGACGCCTGTCATTTCGGCGCGAGTATTATCTGTAGAAACAGCATAGCTCGTCTTCCGGATCAGCTGATCAAGCGCATCAGCCTCCACCGCGAACACACGTTCTTCGCTGATCTCTGGCGCACTCGGGAACTCATCTGGATCGGGCCCGACCATCTTGAACTTCCCGGCGCCACAGGAAATCGATATTCCGGATGCGGTGGACTTAATTTCCACCACATCGCTTGGTAGCTCTTTCACGATCTCAAGGAGCCTTCGGGCTGGAACCGTCACCACTCCGGGTTCCTCGACCGAGGCCCGGGCGTAAGTGACCAAGAAAGTGTCCAAGTCGGTTCCAGTGAGGCTTAGCTGGCCTCCCGTGGTGGCTTCAATCCGCACTGAGGTGAGGTTAGGCTGCGAGGTGCGCGTAGGCACAACACCAGACACTAACTGCAAGCAGCGATAGAGCTCGCTCTGGACTAGTGAGAATTTCATAGCACCTCCCGCGCGAACCACCCACGCGTGAACGTCTGATCACCATCCAAAGCTTGATACCCTTGCCGGCCTTCGTCCCCGCGGTTTGCGTAAACCGAGCAGAGATCGGCAGGATAGAAAACTTCACCCCTCGAGTAAATAAGAAATGCCGGTAACGGCATGATTGCTAGTGTCTAACGAGATTTGAGCCGCGCCATTTCCGCCCGCTGCTTCTTAGTACTACTCCTCATTAACTGACAAACTAGTAGTAGTAGTAGGCGAGTCAGGGACGTTGAGAAGAATCCGGGGTTGCCGCAAGCGCTACGCTGTCCGTCCGATACCCGCCCCGCAAGATCTGAACGACCTGCCACGAGGACCGTCGTTCCGAGCACGGCGGTGTTAGGTCCTCAGTCGTGCAAGGTTATGAGTAGTAACTTGTTATGAATCAATAAGATAGATGATTAGGGGGAGGTTAGTCCCCATTCAACGTCCTTTGGTCGGCCGACGCGAGCAACTCCTCCCTGATCCGTGTCAGCAAGGCCGAGAACTCAGCGTCCCCCACCATGCGCTGTGACATCTTCGTGCACGCGTAGAGAACCGTGCTGTGATCACGGTTGCCGAATCGTCGTCCGATTTCGATTAACGTCAAGGGCGTCAATTGCTTAGTAATGAACATCGCAACCTGGCGCGCCAGGGCGACGCCGCTAGTCCGTCGTCTCCCGCGGAGTGACTCTACCGGTAGCTCAAAGTGTGCCGCGACAGCTCGTTGAATCTCGAGGACGTCGGGGACCTTGGGTTGGTGCGTCCGGATGTAGTCACCAAGGACATCCCTTGCCAGCTCTGTCGTGATCGGCCCTCCACTGAGGGAGGCGAGGGCCTGAAGCCGGACAAGCGAGCCTTCGAGCTCTCGGATGTTGGTTCGGATGTTCTCTGCTGCGAAGAAGAGGACCTCGTCCGGGATCCGAATGTGGTCTCGCTCCGCTTTGTGCCTGAGAATAGCGACCCGCGTCTCGAAGTCTGGTGGTTGAATGTCTGTGACCAAGCCCCAGTTAAACCGTGAGATCAAACGCTCTTCGAGGTCTTGGATGTCCTTTGGCGCTCGATCGCTGGTCACCACGACTTGCTTGTTCGCGTCGTAGAGGGTGTTGAAAGTGTGGAAGAACTCCTCTTGGGTGGACTCCTTCCCCGACATGAACTGGATGTCGTCGATCAGCAGCAGGTCCAGATTTCTGTAACGCTCCCTAAACTCGATCGTGGTGGCCCGCTGGATCGACTCGATCATCTCGTTCATGAATTTCTCGCTGGAGACGTAGAAGACCTTCGCTCCGGGCGCTTGAGTGAGCACGTGGTGCCCGATCGCCTGCATGAGGTGCGTCTTCCCGAGTCCGACACCCCCATAGATGAACAAGGGGTTATAGACACGAGCAGGTGTCTGGGCCACGGCGTTGCCGGCGGCGTACGCAAACTCGTTCCCCCGCCCTACCACAAAACTGTCGAAATTAAAGCGGGGGTTAAGGTTATGAAACTTTAACGAGTTGCTGCTCCGCGGCGGTGCGGGGTTCCGCGACGCCTCCGCTGAGACGCGCGTGCGCTGGAACGTCTCTTGGTAGTTCTCTGCGACCGCGAATCTGATCACGGGATTGGAGTGAATCTGGCTCGAAACGGCCGATCTCAGCAGCGGCAGGTTGTGCTCCTCGAACCAATCGATGAAGAACGGATTGGGCACTTCGAGGACGATTCGCTCCTCCGAGATCTCGAGCGGACGAATTGGACGAAACCAGGTCTGAAATTTCTGTTCTGACACGCGACGCCTGAGCTCTTCCAGGATCTTCTCCCAGACGTCTTGCGGCAAGGAAGTCAACAAGTCTCGGGCCCCTCCCCCACGCGCTAGCGAACAAGTTATCAACAAAGTTTCCCACAGGGGCCCTCCTTGGCAGGGAAGTCTCGCGGCGTCGCAGGCCATGGAGGCGTGCAAGCAGCCAAAGCGCGGAATCGAGCTACGTACTCGCCGAGCATTGACGTAAGGCCCCTAAAACATTCTATTTGTGGCAATGTGGACCAGGATGTCCATGGGTCGAGCTTTCGGCGTCGGAGCGGCAGCTGGCGACGCGAGGGACGGATGACCGGTGATCATATGGAGCAAAGTCCCTTTGCCGCCGAGCTTATGAACATCCGCGCCTGCAGATCGAGGCGGAGGTAATCTAGCACCCGGTTTTGGGGCGCACAACTCGATTCTGATTCGTGGAGAGAGGTTCCGAAGCTCTTGTGCTGATTCGCGTTCTGCCTTCGTCGAAGCGAGGATGATGGGAGCGAGAACGTGTAGCCAGGGCCTTCGACCGACGAGGCGAGGTCGGTTTGCGAACTGTTGTCCGGTAGTGAATCGTCCTCCGCGCGGAGACCGCAATGCGGGGAGCCCATTTTGCCGAATTGACCCAGGCAGTTAGCTCGGTTACCCTGCCCGATCGTCGCTAATCTGTGTTCACGCCACGTCGGAAACACGATTCGGCGCAGGCTTCCATACGAAGAGGAATTGGCATGAAGAGGACGTATCAACCGCACAATCGGAAACGCCGCAAGGTGCACGGATTTCGCAACCGCATGAAGTCGGCCGGAGGACGCAAGGTGCTGAGTCGACGCCGCGCCAAGCGCCGGCATCGTCTCACGGTATCGGGCTAGTCA
>CAZZAH010000033.1:12167-16871 GCA_964652115.1 uncultured bacterium
AGCCATGCATACTGTGTAGCCGGCGTCAGTGACCAAGGCGACGAACTCGAGCAGTGGAGAAGATGGCGACTCGACGGGGTCACCCGGGCTGCGGCGTTCCGTGCGGAAACGGCGGCCAGCGAAGAACCAACGCTTACGCCGACGCAGTGAGTTCGATCGAGTGTACGACGCGGGCGCGGCTCTTCGCTCGGAGTTCGTTGTCCTGATCTACGCTCCCAATTTAGACGCTGGCCTGCGCTCCGCCGTCGTCGCCAGTCGGAAGGTGGGACCCGCGACGGTACGCAACCGCGCGAAGCGCCTTCTTCGAGAAGCGATTCGACAGTTAGCGGCGCGGAGCGACCGGTGCTCGATCGACGCCGTGCTTGTCGCTCGGCGTGGGCTCGACCTCCGACGTGGTCAGCAAGTGATTGATGAAGTGGGCAAGCTTTTGGGCCGGGCGGGGATCCTGACGGGCGATGCTGCCTGATCGAGAACACACTCCCAACGTGACACACCCACGACTCGATGGTCCGCCCGACCGAGCGCTGCCACTGCGAGAGGATGCCTGTTCGCGCCCGACAGCAGTCGCAGCCCTGCTCGTGATTCGCACATACCAACGCTTGGTGTCGGCTTGGCTTCCTCCCGCGTGTCGTTTCAGTCCCAGCTGCTCCGAGTACGCGCTTGGGGCAATCCGACGCTTCGGACTTGCGCGCGGTGGAAAGCTCGCTGCGGCTCGTGTCGCACGTTGTCATCCTTGGAACGAGGGCGGCTTCGACCCGATTCCCTCACGCCAGGATGGCTCCCAGGAAAGGAACCATGGATCGAAGGACGCTACTCGCCGTCGTGCTCGCTACTCTCGTCTTGGTCGGATTTCAGATTCTCTATCCTCAGAAGCCGACCCCTCGAGCTCCAGAGCAAGCGGCTGATCGCACACCAGCGGCAACCTCCATCGAAGCGCCGCCGAGCTCCAAGGAATCGGAGCCCGCAAACGCGGTTCCCACCGACTTTCCCGCGACCTCGGACAGCCTCGCGGCGCCCCTCGTTCTTGCTACCGATCACTATCGGGCACTCCTGACGCCTCAAGGCGGGGTGCTCCGAGAGTGGCGTCTACTCGGGTATACCGACGCGAAGGAGCAGCCTGCGGACTTGGTTGCCGCATCGGACCGAGGCTTGTTTCGTCTCGCGATCGTGGGGCCCGAGGGGGTAACAGACCTCTCAGGCATTTCTTATCACGTCGAGGATCACGCCACCGACAAGGGCGGCGCCACGTTGGTCGCGCACGGTTCGAACGGACAGACCGTGCGGCTCCGTTGGTCGTTCCCGGCCACGGGGTATGACGCAAGGCTCGCCGTGTCCATCGAGGGCGTCGACAACACTCGCGGTGACAAGAACCTCGAGCTTGCGTTCCTCGATGGGCTTCCAGTCCTGGAGCGCACTCCGCAGCAAGACCAGATGTCGGCGGCTTCCTCCGCGATGGTCGGGAAGCAGGTGATTCGTCACCTGCGGTCACACGGTGGTTTTGGTGGTTGCGGCGGCAACCCCGCTCCGTTCGAGATCCTGGAGCCGGGGGTCGTTCATTGGATCGGAACCGAGTCCAAGTACTTCCTCGCTGCCGCCATCCCCGACGGCGCGCCGGATGCGACAACCGTGTTCCGTCGTGTTCGAACGGGAGGTCCGGTCGAGGTCGCCATCCGTCTCCCACTCTCGCTGGATGGTCCAACGGAACGGGCCTTTACCGTCTATGCGGGCCCATTGGACTTCCATCGGCTCGAAAGCTACGGCGTCGGCCTGGAGAACGCCGTTCAGCTGGGTTACCGCGTCTTCCGCCCACTGACCCAGCTGCTGCTGCGCTTTTTCCAGGGCGTCTATCACGTGATTCCGAATTACGGAATGGTGATCATCGTTCTGTCAGTGCTGCTCAAAGTGCTCTTCTATCCGTTGACCAGGAAGAGCTTGGAAAGCATGAGCCAAATGCAGCGGCTCAAGCCGGAGATCGACCGGCTTTCGGAGAAGTTCAAAGACGATCCGCAGCGACGCAATCAAGCGATGTTCGAGCTCTACAAGACCCACAAAGTGAATCCAATGGGTGGTTGTTTGCCCCTCTTGCTGCAGATGCCGGTGTTCATCGGGCTCTACAGCGTGTTCAGCTCCGCCATCGAGCTGAGAAAGGCACCGTTCGCTCTCTGGATAACGGATCTATCCGCCCCAGATCGCGTCGGGGCGATCTTGGGCCAACCCATTCACATCTTGCCGCTATTGATGGCCGGCACTTCCCTCCTTCAAGCGAAGCTCACCCCGAGCGCACCGAACCAAGCCTCGATGACCTACCTGATGCCCTTGATCACCACGATGATCTTCTACGGGCTCCCATCAGGGCTGGTGTTGTACTGGACTGTCACCAATATCATTCAGATCGGGCAGCAGGTGATGATGAACCGAAGCGTGCCCAAGGCCTCCGCGGCGGCCTGACCCCCGCGAGAACAACCGGAGTAGAGAATGAATCGGAGAGGAGATCGAGGATCGCGCCCGAGCAGGTCGATCGAGACGACCGGCAGGACCGTTGAGGATGCGGTGCGATCAGCACAGGAAGAGCTCGGAGTGGCGAAGGAGATGCTCGACATCGAGATCGTCGACGAAGGGCGCAGTGGTTTCTTGGGCCTCGGAGCCCGGGAGGCAAAGATTCGTGCGAAGGTGAGGGGTGCCGCTCCTTCACGTCCGCCGCAGGGGAGTCGGATGAGCGAGCGGGGACCAAGGCGCGAGCCGGCCCAGGGCGAGCGTCCGTCTCAGGCTCCGCCACGCGGAGAGTCGGACCTGCGAGCGCGAGTTCACGGACCGCGCGATGAGAATCGCGGACGGGACTCGCGAGGACCGTCGGCCGGCCGCGGTTTCAGGTCTGATCCGCGCCAGGAAGGCGGCAATCCTCGGCAAGGCCGGGGCGCACCGAGTGTGGCCCCCGTCCCAAGCGCCGAGACTCCGAGAAGAGAAAGCCCGATCCCCTCGGCTCCAGTCCGTCGGGACCCGTCTCCGGCGCGCGCGGAAAGCCGCACCCCTAGGGCGGGTGGACGAGAGAAGGAGCTCGCCGAATTCACAGAAGGGCTGCTTCGTCGAATGGAGTTTGCGGGCGGCGTGAGCGCCAGCTTCCAGGACGACGGTTATAACGTCTCCATCGAGGGTGGGGAGGATGACGGCCTCTTGATCGGTCGCGGCGGGGAGACCCTTGACGCGATCCAGCACATCCTGTTGAAGATGGCCGGCCGAACGGAAGATGCTGTTCAAATCAGGGTCGATATCTCTGGTTATCGTAGTCGACGCGAGGACCAGCTCGCGGACAAGGCACGGGAGATCGCGCGTCAGGTCCTCGAGTCCGGGCGAGGAATCACCGTGGGGCCGTACAAGGCAGCCGAGCGTCGAATCGTCCATCGCGCGGTCGCCGACATCGCGGGGGTGAGCACGCGAGCCTTGGGAGATGGGCTCATGAAGCGGATCCTGATCGAAGCGGGCGCGGATTCCGCGCGCGGAGAAGACCGCGAGCCCATCGAGATGGCTGAGGCCGCTGAGCCACGCGAGGTCGAGTCTCGACCGCCCACGGTTCGGGCTCCGAGGCAGACGCGCGAGCCGAGACGAGCGGCCCCCCCGGCGAGCCTAGAGCCGCAGGTACAGATGGACCGGGAAGCTCCTCCGCCAGCATCAGATTACCCCGCGCCTCGGAAGGCCCCCGAAGTCGCAGTGAGCAAAGAGACTGAGTCGAGCAAGGCGGAGGTCGCAGAGTCGGAGTGGGGTAGGCGGCCGAAGATTGCCCGAGGAATGAAGAACAGGCGATAGCCGGCGCCCCGGGTATGAAGTCAAACCCCAGGCGAGGCCGCAGGCGCGAAGAGGAACGAGAGGGTGGCCAGGAGTTTCTCTCGGCGGACCTGGAGTCGCTCAATCGTGCGCTCGAGCCCTATGAATTGGCGTTCGACGAGGAAGCTTCCAAGAGGATTCTCAGGTTCGCGAGCGAGTTGCTGTTGTGGAATGACAGACTGAACTTGCTGTCGCGGCAGGATGTCGAGAGCGTCATACGGAAACACGTGGCGGCGTCGGTGGGCGTCTTCCTGGTGGCGCAGCCGTCGCCCACCGAGCGCTGGATCGACGTCGGTACGGGAGCTGGCTTTCCTGGCCTCGTTCTGAAGATCGCGCGACCTTGGTTGAAGATGGAACTGATCGACTCGGCTCGGAAGCGTTGTGTCTTCCTGGAAGAAATGACGCGGACACTCCAGCTTGGGCGCGTACCAATTATGCAAGCTCGGGTCGAGACCCTGCTTGCTCGAAACGAGGGCGTCGGCGCGTACGATGTAGTCACCGCGCGCGCCGTCGCATCCCTAGCGGATTCGATCGCTCTCTTTGGTCCGCTTGTGGTCGCCGGTGGACGGTTGATCACATTTAAGGGACCGCAGTGGTCGGATGAAGTCGACCAGGCTAGAAGCGCCGGTGTTTTCAGCAAATCCGGCTTCGAGCTGGAAACGGCGACACGTGTTCCTTGGTCGCTAGGACACATCCTCTCCTTTCGACGAGCGGTTTAGCGCGAGGCGATACCATCGGTGGGATCCATCCTGTACGTGTGAAGAGCCCTGCATCAGCACGCCGGCAAGGGGTCGGCGTGCACGCTGCCTCCCAGGATCCGCCAAAATACCCGAGCAATCCAACCGCTCTGGGCAGCGCCCTTCATCGCCCCGGTACGGTGGTCCT
>CAZZAH010000034.1:0-1994 GCA_964652115.1 uncultured bacterium
CCTGCGGCAGGATCTTCGCGACCTCCGGATAGGTGCTCACCCCCGGGCCGGCTAGGTCGGCCTGTTTGTCCACCTTTAGGTCTGTCATACGACCTCCTCCTCTTCCCATGCACCTTTGCCGCGAGGTACTCCGCGCGGCGCTCTCATGGCCTACGCGCCCTTCTTCGAACGCGCGCCGGAGAGCCCTAAGCCGGGGTAGGGCAGACAAGGAAAGCTACGCCCGCGACCTTCGCTTGTACAGAGGATCGCGGCCTTTGCGCGTGTATAAGCGAAGCGCGTTTCGAGAATAAGTCGATGCGCTCTACGCGAGGAAGACGCCGATCGCCACCATGGCCGCGACCGCGAAGCCGATGATTAGATTGAGTCGAAAGAACGCCAGGTCGACGTGGCGGGAGAAGCGGTGCTCGAGGTAGAGGAGCACCCCGGAGACCGCGAGCGGCGCCAGGACCGCGCGTCCCCACTGATGCACCCAGGCCAGCAGGACGAGGCAGAGGAAAGCAAGAACGTGAAGCAGGGCCGAGACCCGGAGCGCGCCGCCGCGCCCTAAGGCGGCGGGCAGGGAGTGGACGCCGTGGGATCGATCGAAATCCTCGTCGAGGGTGGCGTAGATCACGTCAAAGCCCGCGACCCAGAAGAGCCCGAAGAGTCCGAGCGGGAGGATCTCCTGCCAGCCTTGGAAGCTCTGGCGAACCGCGATCCAAGCCCCGAGCGGCGCTAGCCCGAGGGCGAGCCCGACCCCGAAGTGACAGAGGGCGGTGAAGCGCTTGAGGTACGGATACCCGGCGAAGACCAGCAAAGGGAGCGGCGAGAGGAGAAGGGTCAGGCGCCCGAGCGCTCCCGCCGCGACCCCGTAGAGCAGCCCACCAAGGAGGACGACGGTCCAGGCGTGCGCCAGTCCGAGCGCGCCGCTCGGCAGCTCACGGCTCCGGGTTCGCGCGTTCTTGGCGTCGATGTCCCGATCGACGATTCGGTTGAGCGCCATTGCGGCGGTCCGGGCGCCGATCGCGGCCAGCACACCCAAGAGGAAGACGCGCCCACTGGGCCATCCGTCCGCCCCGATCCAAAGCCCGGCCAGCACCAGCGGCAGGGAGAAGAAGGTGTGCGAGATCCGGATGAAGCGGCTGACGTTGGTCAGGCTCCATCGAGGCTGGGCGACGGTCGACACGGGGCCTCCTTTCCTCGAGGCCGGAGTTTCCCAGGGAGCTAAGGAAGAAATCCAGCGCGACTTGAAGCATTAAGCGGAGGATGCCACAATCGGCCCGCGGAACTAATCCCCGGAAGGACCGTCGCCATGCTCGTCTGCTTGTGCAAAGCGGTGCCGGAGCGAAGGGTGCGCTCGGCGATCCGCGAAGGGGCGCGAACCGTCACCGAGGTCGGAAGGGCGACCGGCGCGGGCACCGATTGCGGTGCGTGCCGGGAAATGATCGCCCAGATTCTCCAGCAGGAGACATCACGCGAAGCGTCAGGCGAAGCTGAGCGGCAGCCCACGCCGCAGGACTGATTCGCGGACTAGCGCGGCCGATTCGGCCGGAGAGGAGAGCGTGCTCGATGCAGTCGAAGGACCCGAAGATCGTCGAGATCCTGAATGACGTTTTGACCGCGGAGCTGACCGCGATCAACCAGTACTTCCTCCACGGCGAGATGTGCCGGAATTGGGGCTACAAGCGGCTTTACGGCTTCATCCGGAAGGAAGCGATCGACGAGATGAAGCACGCCGAGCTGGTGATGGAGCGGATCCTCTTTCTCGACGGCATGCCGAACGTGCAGCGCCTGAGCAAGATCAATGTCGGTGAGTCGGTGGCCGAGCAGTTCCGCCTCGATCTCGCGCTGGAGATGCAGGCGCTGCCGCGCTTGAACGACGGGATCGCCCACTGTCGCCAGAGCGGCGACAACGCGACGAAGGCGCTGCTCGAGGGGATCCTGGTCAACGAAGAGGAGCATGTCGATTGGCTGGAGGCGCAACTTACCTTGATCGAGCAGGTCGGCGAGCAGAA
>CAZZAH010000034.1:2094-8966 GCA_964652115.1 uncultured bacterium
CTCCTCCTCCTCGATCCGGCGTTTCAGCCCTTCCGCCGCGACTTCGAGGAGGCGGCCGGGAAGGTGCGCCTCGTCATGGTGCTGGCTCCGACCTGCGGCGAGTGCAACGAGCACGCCTTCGAGGTGCACGATCAGCTGCTCTATCGCGTGAAGAACGAAGACGTGGCGGTCTTCCTCCTCTGGAATTCCGTCCTTCCGACCGACGTGGAGACGCGCGCTCGAATCAACGCCAAGCGCTGGGCCGACCCGCGCGGCATCAACTACTGGGACGACACCGGCCAGATCGCGCGGGCCTTCGGTCGTATGCTGAACCTCGAACCCGGCTCGCCCGCGTTCGACTGTTACTTCCTCTACGACCGCGACGCGACCTTCGATCCCGGTGGGACGATGGAGAGCGAGCCGAAGGATTTCCGTGCGTTCAAGTCAGGCTGGACGCCGGTCAACCCGACCGCGCGCTGGACGTCGAACAAGAACATCCGCCTGCCTCGCTTCGATTGGCATCAGGTGGAGGCGCGAATGCTCGAGCTGCTCCAGAGCGACGGGGCGAGCGGAACGGCGAAGTAGCGTCCTTGCGCTAGCGCGAGGGGACCGCGGCCCCGCGAGGCGAATCGCTTCTTCGCCGCGACGCTTGCCATTCTCGCCCCGCGCTGGAACAATCCCCCCTGGTCAGACCGCGCGCCGATCCAGGGAGCAGTACACATGGTTCTTCGCAGCCGACGCATGCTCGTCCTCGGCTTGGTCGTGCTGGGCGTCGCCCTTTCCGGCGTTTGGTTCGCGGTCACGCGTCCAAGCGCCCAAGACGCGACCCTCTCCACCAAGGCCAAGCGCGGCGAGTTCTCCGTCCTCGTCACCACCACCGGCGAGCTCCGCGCGAGCAAGTTCGTCGAGATCCAGGCCCCGCCCAACGCGCGGCAAGCGAACCAATACCAGATGAAGATCTCCTCGCTGGTCGCTGAGGGGACGGTGGTGAAGGCGGGCGAGGTGGTGGCTGAGCTCGATCGCTCCGGCATCGCCGCCAGCGCGTCCGAGATCTCACTCGCTCTCCAGAAGGCGGAGGCGCAGGAGACGCAGGCGATGCTCGACTCGACCCTCACGCTCGCGCAGGCGAGGGAAGACATGCGCACCATGACCTACACGGTCGAGGAGAAGCGCATCGCCAAGGAGCAGGCGACCTACGAAGCGCCCTCGATCCGTCGACAGGCGGAGATCGACCTCGAGAAGGCCGAGCGCGCGCTGGCTCAGGCCAAGACCAACTTCACGACCAAGCAACGGCAGTCGGAAGCGAAGATGCGCGAGGTCTCGGCCGACGTCGAGCGGCAGCGCAATCAGCTCGATCTCGTGAACCAGGTGATGGAAGGCTTCACCATCCGCGCGCCCGAGTCGGGCATGGTGATCTACGAGAAGGAGTGGAACGGCAAGAAGAAGGTGTCGGGCTCGCAGGTCAGCCCGTGGGATCCGACCGTCGCGACCCTGCCTGATCTCGCGCACATGGAGTCGGTCACCTACGTGAACGAGATCGACGTCCGGAAGATCGCGGCGGGGCAATCGGTCGCGATCTCGCTCGACAGCGATCCATCGAAGCGTCTGACCGGCTCGGTCACCTCGGTCGCGAACGTCGGTGAGCAGCGGCCCAACGCCGACGCCAAGGTCTTCGAGGTCAAGATCTCGATCGCGGAGTCGGACACGACGCTCAGGCCCGGCATGACCACCGCCAACGCGATCGTCACCAGCAAGCTCGAGAGCGCGCTCAGCGTTCCGCTCGAGTCGGTCTTCAACGAAGCGGATGTCCCCTACGTCTACAAGCGCAACGGCGGCCGCGTCGTCCGGCAGGAGATCGAGCCGGGCGTGATGAACGACAACGCCATCGTGGTGAAGCGCGGCGTCGAGGAGGGAGACGAGCTGCTCCTCTCGCCGCCGGAGAACCGCGAGTCGATCGCGACCACTCGACTCGTGCACGCACCGGGGAGCGCACCGACCGATTCGCTGCCGGCGGCGGCGCCGAGCGATTCGAGTGCCGGCGCCGCGGCGAACGGCGCGGCTTCACCGGGCGCCTCAACGCGCGTCGGGGGTTGATCCGATGATCGGCCGGTTTTCCCCCAGCGCGATTCGCGCAGGCTTCATCGCGCATGTGCTCCCGAGCCTCCGCACCGCGGTCGAGGCGCTTTCCCACAACTCGCTTCGCGCCGGGCTCACCTCGCTCGGCATCCTCTTCGGCGTAGCGTCGGTCATCGCCATGCTCGCGATCGGCAAGGGAGCGGAGCAGGAGATCCTGGCGCAGATGCGCCTTCTCGGAACGAACAACGTCATCGTGCAGCCCCTGGTCGAGCAGCAGGAAGGTCCGGCCAAGGAGGAGGACGGCGCGAAGACGAAGCGGTTCTCGCCCGGCTTGAGCGAGCTCGACGCGCGCAGCATCCGCGAGGTGATCCCCGAGGTCGAGACGGTGAGCGGCGAGGTCGTGCTCCAATCGATGATCACGCGTGAAGGCCATCGTCGATCGGGCAAGCTGGTCGGCGTCGATCCGAGCTACTTCGAGCTCTTCAACCTTCAGCTCACCGACGGCGCCTTCTTCACACAGGCGCAGATCACGACCGCGGCGCCGATCTGCGTGATCGGCGACGGCGTGCGCGCGCGCTTCTTCACCACCGAGCAGCCGCTGGGTCGTCCGATCAAGGTGGGGGACACCTGGCTCACGGTGGTCGGCGTGCTCGAGGATCGGAAGATGCCGGAGCGGACGGCCGATCGCCTCGGCATCCGCGACGCCAACATGGACGTCTACGTTCCGCTTCCGACCATGCTGCTTCGCTACCGCAATCGCGCGCAGGTCACGAACCGCGACGTGGAGGCGGCCTCGGCCAGCTGGGACGGCGGCAGCGACGAACCGGTCGACCCGACGGTCCAGGCCGAGCGCTCGAACCAGCATCAGCTCGACCGCATCGTGATTCGGGTCCGGGACGGCAAGCTCGTTCCGGCGGTGGCCGAGGTGGCGCAGCGAATGCTCGCGCGAAGGCACAACCAGGTGGTCGACTTCGAGGTGGTGGTGCCGGAGCTTCTGCTCAAGCAGGAGCAGCGCACCAAGACGATCTTCAACATCGTGCTCGGGGCGATCGCCTCGATCTCGCTCGTGGTGGGCGGCATCGGGATCATGAACATCATGCTGGCGTCGGTGATGGAGCGGATCCGCGAGATCGGCGTTCGACGCGCGGTCGGCGCGACGCAGCGCGACATCCTCTCCCAATTCTTGGCCGAGGCGGTGCTGATCAGTCTGGCGGGCGGGATCGCGGGGATTCTGCTCGGTGGGGGAATTTCCTTCGCGATCGAACGGCTGGCCGGCATTCGCACCATCGTTTCGGTGCTCTCGGTGGTGGTCGCCTTCGGCGTTTCGCTCGCGGTCGGGGTCATCTTCGGCATCCTCCCGGCATATCGGGCCGCGCAGCAGGACCCGATCGTGGCGCTTCGCTATGAGTGAGCGCGTAAGGATGTCGATGCGCCAATCGCGCGCCACATGCGTCGCGCTCATCGGATGGCTGACGGGCGTGCTTCTCTCGGGTGCCGCGCCGGTGAAGGGCGACGACCTCACGCCCAAGCCGGTGCCGAATCCGCTCTCGCTCGACGGGGTGGTTCGCCTGGCTCAGAGCGCGGGGCTGAACGCGCGCTCTGCCGCCGGCATTCGCGATGCGGCGCGATGGGAAGAGCGTGCGTTCGACGCGCGCCTCTGGCCGCAGGTGCGCGTCACCGGGACCCTGCCCAGCTACAATCAGTCGATCACCCAGGTGATCCAGCCCGACGGCACGACCAGCTTCGTGCGCCAGAGGCAGATGTTCTCCTCGCTCGACCTTTCGTTGGCGCAGCCGGTACCCGCGGCGGGGGGAGAGCTGCTCGTCTCCTCGGGGCTGAGCCGCCTCGATCTCCTCGGGGATGACGATCTCAGGCTCTGGCAGACCGAGCCGCTGGTCATCGGTTGGCGGCAGCAGATCCTCCGCCCGCGATCACTGCTCTGGGACAAGCGCGAGCGCAAGGTGCGGACCGATGTGGCCGAACGCCAGTACCACGAGCGGCTCGAGGACATCGCGCTGAACGCGAGCGCGGCCTACTTCGACGTCTACGCCGCGCGCCTGGCGCAGGCCAACGCGATCGCCAACGCGGCGGTCAACGACACGCTCTACACCCTCTCGCGCGGACGTTACGAGGTGGGTCGGATCGGGGAGAACGACCTTCTCCAGAGTGAGCTCGCGCTCCTTCGCGCGCGGGCTTCGGTCGACGGCGCGCGCCTCGAGCACGAACGCGCCCTCGCCGCGCTCAGGCTCGCGATCAACGCACCTGAGGGCGAGCCGATCGAGATCTCGCCGCCGCCGCCGCCGCCCGCGGTCGAGGTCGACACCTCGCTCGCGGTCGCGCAGGCCCTGGCCAATCAGAGCCGGATGAAGGAAGAGGAGCTGGCCGCGTTGACCGCCAAGCGACGCTTGACCGAGGCGCGATTGAACAACGGGCCGGGCGCCACCTTGAGCGCGACGCTCGGCCTCGATCAAACCGCGAGCGATCTCTCCGATGCTTACCGCGATCCCTTCGACCGTCAGCAGATCGCGCTCGCGATCGATCTCCCGATCTGGCAGTGGGGCGGTGGACATGCCGAGGTCGAGGCGGCGCGCGCCGATCGCTCGAGCCAAGAGAGCCAGTCGGAGCTTTCCCGTCGCGAGGTCGCGCGCGATGCGCTCTTCGCCGCCCGCGAGCTGCTCCTCGCGCGGAGCCAGCTCGATCTCGCGGCCAAGGCCGACACCGTCGGGTCCAAGCGCTTCGAGGTGGCGAAGAATCGCTACGTCATCGGGAAGATCGACATCGCCGACCTCTACCTCGCGCAGACCGAGAAGGACGCGGCGCTCCAGTCGTACGTCGCCGCGGTGCGCGGATATTGGCTGGCGTACTACGCGCTCCGCCGGCTCACGCTCTACGACTTCGTGGCGAAGAAGCCGCTCGTCGGATAGCCCGCGTTACTCCGCCGGCTCAGCGCTCGGGGCCGCCGGCTTCGCATGGGCTCGCCAGGGCAGGGGTGCACGACCGAGTCCCCAGCCGATCGCGTGGCGCAGGCGCGCGACGCCGTCCTCCGCCAGCACGTAGAAGGTCGGGAGGATGATCAAGGTCAGCAAGGTCCCGACCGTGAGCCCGCCCATCAGCGCCATCGCCATCGGCGCGTAACGCGCGTCGCCGAGGTTGCTGTCGCCGAAGGCGAGCGGCAGGAGCCCGAGCACGGTCGTTCCCGCGGTCATGAGCACGGGGCGGAAGCGCTCGCGGCATCCCTCCAGAATCGCCTCGCCTCGCGGCCGCCCCGCGCGCCGGAGCTGATTGACGTGATCGATCAGCACGATGCCGTTGTTCACGATCACGCCGATCAGGATGACGAGCCCGATCATCGCCATGATGTTCATCGGCGTTCGGGTCACGATCAGGGTCCAGATCACGCCGATGCCGGCGAAGGGGACGCAGAGCATGATCACGAGCGGGTGGAGGAACGACTCGAAGAGCGCCGCCATCACGAAGTAGACGCACAGGAGCGCGAGCAGGATGTTCGTCCCCATCTGATTCTGTTGCTCGGCGCTGTCCTCCATCTCGCGGCCGAACGACCAGCTGTAGCCGGGCGGGAGCGCCAGGTTCTTCATCGTCCCCTCGACCGTACGGAGCATTCCCTTCCAGTCCTCGCCTTCATAGCTCGCGCGCACGGTGGAGGTGGTGCGCTGCTGTTCGCGATGGACGGAGCCCGAGGTGCGGTTCATCTCGAAGCGGGCGACTTGCTCGAGCTCGATTCCCTTGCCGTCGACCATGCCGACCGGAAGGCGCCGCAGATTCTCCAGGTTTCGCCGATCGGCCGGTTCGAGCAGGATGCCCATCTTGACCTCGCGCTCCTTCGATTCGAATTCGCGGAGCGAGACGCCGCGGAAGGTGAGCCCGAGCATGCTCGCGACCCCGCGCGGATCGACGTCGTAACGGCCGGCGAGCGCGCGATCGAGCACGACCTGCACCTCTTCCTTTCCTTCGTCGGAGTCGGTGCGCACGTCTTGCAGCTCGCCGAGCAGTAACAGCCGCCGCTTCGTCTCGTCGGCATAGGTGCGAAGGAGCCTCGTGTCCTCGCCGAAGAGGCTGACCGTGAGCTTGCGCGCGCCCTTGCCCGCTTCGTCTTCCTCTCCCAGGCGATAGGCGACGCCGGCCTGCTCCGGCAGCTTCTTCCGCATCCACTGGCGAAGCTCGCGCAGGTCACGCTCGCTGGTCTTTCGGCCCTTCTCGAAGTAGAGGCGGACGCTGGCCGCGTTGTCCTCGTAGACCGCGTAGACCGACTCGATGCCGAGCGAGTCCTTCTTCGCCATCAAGAACGACTCGACCGGTTTGACGTACTCCTCCGCCCGGTAGAGGTTGACGTTGTCCTTGAAGTCGAAGTTGACGCGGAGAAACTCCACCTTCATTCCACGCTCGGAGTCGGGCTCGGCCGAGAACTTGGTCACGGCGATGAGCCCGGCAGTGAGGGCGATCACGGCCGGCATGACCAGGAAGGCGGTGCGCCGCGGATGCGAGATGCTCGTCCAGCGCAGCACGCGGACGTAGATCTCCTTCGCCCGCGTGAGGAATCCGAACTCCGGCTTCGCCTGCAGCGTGTGCGAGCGCGCGGCCATCATCGGCACGAGCGTCAGGCAGACGAGCAGCGAGAAGAAGAGCGTGATCGAGATCGTGACCCCGACCTCGGAGAGGTAGACCGTGATGTCGTCGCCCTTGGATAGCATGATCGGCGCGAAGACGATGACCGAGGTCAAGGTCGACGCGGTCACGGCCAAGGCGACCTCGCGCGTGCCGTTCCCGGCGGCGGAGGCGGGCGACTCTCCCCGTTGCTG
>CAZZAH010000034.1:9066-14450 GCA_964652115.1 uncultured bacterium
GCGTTGAGCAAGGCGAAGATCCGTTCGAGGTCGACCTTGTGCTCGAGCAGCTTCTCCATCTTGAGATAGATGGTCAGCTCCTTCGGCTGAATGCCGTCGACCTGTACGCGCCCCACGCCGTCGATGCGCCGGAGCGGATTGAGCACGCGGCGTTCGAGCAGGTCGTAGGAGTTCGCGAGATCGCGCCCATGCGCGCTGATCCTTCCCTCCAGGATCGGGATGTCGCTCGAGTTGAAGGTGAAGAGGAGGGCCTGATCGACGTCGCTCGGTAGAAGCGGCCGCACTTGATCGAGGCGTTCCTTCACCTCCATCCGGAGCACGTCGACCGGTTGCCCGAAGCGGAACTCGACCCCGACGAAGGCGCCGCTCTGATCGGCATTGGAGAAGACGTGCTTCACGCCGCCCAAGGTCGCCATCACCTCTTCGAGCGGACGAACGATCTCGCGCTCGACCTCTTCCGGCACCGCGTTGGGGTACGGCACGAAGACCCCGATGAAGGGGAAGTCCATCTGCGGGAGAAAATCGAGGCGCAGCCTCCAGATGCTCACCGCCCCCAGGATGAGGCAGGCGAGCGTGAGCACCAGGATGGTGACCGGCTTCCGCAGCGAGTAGTCGGAGAGCGACATCGACTACGGCCTTCGATCGACCAGCGAGTAGACGGTCGGCACCACGACCAGCGTGAGGAGTGTCGCTAAGCTCAGGCCGCCGATGACCCCGATCGCCATCGGCGCGCGGATCTCGGCGCCTTCGCCTAGCCCCAGCGCCATCGGCACGAGACCGAGCACGGTCGTGATGGTGGTCATGAAGATCGGACGGAGCCGCACCGGCCCCGCTTCCAGGAGCGCGTCGTTCTTGGCGCGTCCTTCCTTCCGGAGCTGGTTCACGTACTCGATCAACACGATCGCGTTGTTCACCACGATGCCCGCGAGCAGGATCACTCCGATCAGGACCACGACCGAGATGGCGGTGTGCGTCGCCGCGAGCGAGAGGATCACGCCGACCAGGCCGAGCGGCACCGCCAGCATGATCACGAGCGGATGAAGGAACGACTCGAACTCGCTCGCCATGCACATGTAGACCAGGAAGATCGCCAACGCGCCCGCCAAGAGCAGGCTGCGGAAGGAGACGGAGATCTCCTCGTCCTGCCCGCCCAGCGACGCCGTGAGGGTGGCGGGCGGCGGGACGCGTTGAAGGAGTCGCTTCACCTCGGCGGTTGCCGATCCGAGGTCGCGCCCGACGAGGTCGGCCTGGATCACCGCCACGCGCTGTTGGCTGTCGCGCGTGATCTGCGAAGGACCGCGTCCCAGCGTGACGGTCGCGAGCGAGGAGAGCGGCACCGGAATGCCGTCGCGTGAGGCGATGACCATGTTCTTCACCATGTCGGAGTCGACGGTTCGCGCGTCCGAATTCCTGACCACGATGTCGAGCTGGCGATCGCGCTCCTTGAGCCGTGTGGCGACGTCGCCGCGGATCTTGCTCCTGAGCGTACGCGCGATCTCCTCGACGTCGAGTCCCATCGCGGCGACGCGGTCCCGATCGAACTCGATCCGCACCTCGGGGCTTCCTTCCTCGAGGCTCGAGCGGAGGTCGCGCAGTCCCGACATCGAGCCCATCGCGCCGGTGAGGGTGTCGGAGTACTTGCGGAGCTCGTCCAGATCGTGGCCGTAGATCAGGACCTCGATCGGAGTCTGGAAGGAGAAGTAGGTCGGCCGTCGGAAGGTCGAACGCAGGCCAGGATGCTCGGCGATCACCTCGCGGATCCGTTCGATCACCGCCGCCTCCTCCGCGCGATCACCGGGATGCTGGATCGCGACCGAGAGCTGGGCGACGTTCTCGCGTCTCTGCGTGCGCGCCGAGCCGAGCTCCGGACTCTCGCCGACGCTCGAGAAGAAGACGCGAATCCGAGGATCGCTCTTGAGCTCGTCCTCGATCGCTTGCGCGACGGTCTGCGTTCCTTGCAGCGGCGTCCCGGGCGGAAGCTCGAGATCGAAGGCGAACTCTCCCTGCGAGAACTGCGGAACGAGCTCGGTGCCGAGGGTCGGCAGGAGCGCGATCGCGACCGCGGTCAGGAGCCCGGTGATCCCGAGCGTCCGCCAGGGCCGCGCCAACGACGCGCGCAGGATCGGCGGATAGTACGAAGCGAAGCGCGCCCAGACGCGATCGAAGATCTGCTGGAGCGGCCAGAGCACGAGATCGATGCCGCGCGCCAGCCAGCGCAGCGCGAAGCTTCCGCCACGAACCAACGCGCCCGGGAGGAGCACGGAGACGAAGCGACCGACCCAGGTGAACCCGATGCCCGCGGGACGAAGTAGGGGCTCGAGGCGCGCGGCGCGCCCCGCCGGCCTCGGCTCGATTGGCGGCGTCGGCGCATCGCCTCCCAATTCATCGCGACGGAGCGAGCCCAAGGCCGAGAGCACCGGGATGAGCGTGAGCGCAACCACAAGCGAGATGATCTGCGAAGCGCTGATCGTGATCGCTTGATCGCGGAAGATCTGCCCCGCGATCCCTTCCACGAAGACGATCGGCAGGAAGACCGCCACCGTGGTCGCGGTCGATCCGGTGACCGGCACCGCCACCTCCGAGGTGCCGTCGATGGTCGCCTCCCACACGCCCTTGCCCTGCGCGCGATGACGAGCGATCGACTCCAGCACCACGATCGCGTTGTCCATCATGTTGCCGACGCCGAGCGCGAGGCCGCCGAGCGACATGATGTTGAGCGTGACGCCGAGCTGCTGCATCACGAGGAAGGTCGCGATGATCGAGATCGGGATGGTGGTCGCGGTGACGAGCGTGCTCTTCCGATCCTTCAAGAAGAGGTAGAGCACGAGCACCGCGAGGAAGCCGCCCTGGATCGCGTTCGCCTTGACCTCGTCGACCGCGCTCTCGATGAAGGTCGATTGATCGAAGAGGACCTGCGTCTTCGTCCCGGCAGGCAGACTCGCTTCCGCGCGCTTGAGGCGCGCCTTCACCTGTCGCGCGACCTCGACCGTGTTGGCGTCGCCTTCCTTGTAGACCGCGATCTCGACCGCTTCCGCGCCACGCACCCGCGTCACCACGTCGCGCTCGCGATAGCCGCGGCGGATCTCGGAGACGTCGGCCAGGCGGACCTTTCGTCCGTCGTGCTCGGCCAGCACGGTCTGTCCGATCTCGTCGGCGTCGGCGAACTCGTTCAAGGTGCGGACGAGGAACTCCGCCTCGCGATCACGCAACGAGCCGCCGGAGGCGCTGATGTTCTGCGAGGCGAGGAACGAGTTGACCGCCGAGATCGGGATCCCGAGTACGGCGAGCTTGCCTTCGTCGACCGAGACCTGGATCTCCTCCTCGAGGCCCCCCTTCACGCGCGCGGAGGCGACCCCTTCGAGCGACTCGAGGTCCTTCTTCAGCACACGCTCGGCGAGGTACCGCAGCGTCACCGGATCGGTGTGGCCATAGAGCCCGACGCGAAGGATCGGATCGAGGTTGGGGTCGTAGCGCAGCAAGACCGGCGCGGTCACGTCATCGGGCAGGTTGACCAGATCGATCTTCTCGCGCACGTCGAGCGCGGCGTAGTCCATCTTCGTGTTCCACGCGAACTCGAGCGTGATCTCGCTCACCCCCGCGCGCGAGACCGAGCGCAGATGCTTGAGCCCCTGCACCACCGCGACCGCCTCCTCGAGCGGTTCGGTCACGAGGTTCTCGACCTCGGCCGGGGCCGCGTCGGCGTACTCGGTTCGAAGCGTGAGCGTCGGATAGGAGATCGAGGGGAGAAGATTCCAGGGGAGGCGGCTCAGCGACACGTATCCAAAGATGATCGACGCCACGGTCAGCATCGCGATCGTGACCGGATGCTTCATGGAGAAGGTGACGATCTTCACGGCATGTCGCTCGTGTCGCTCACGGAGTCGGGGCTCGCTCCCTTGCGGTCGGCGGCGACGAGGCGGAACTTCGAACCGGAGCGAAGGCCGCCTTGCCCGACGGTCACCACGCGATCGTTCGCGTCGATGCCCGAGACCACCTCGATCCAGCCGGCGTCGACCGCTCCGGTCAAGACCGGCACCTTGACCACGCTGTCGGCGACCGCCTTCCAGACGTAGTTCTCGCCCCCTTCGATCACGACCGAACGCTTCGGCAAGACCTTCACGTCGGCATGAACGGCGGTCGGCAACTTGACCCGAACGAAGGAGCCGGGACGAAGCGCGGGGCCTTGGCCTTCGTTGGCGACGCGGCAGGTCACCTTGATCGTGCCGGTGCGCTCATCGACGACGGGAGAGACGCGAAGCACCGCACCGCGCACATCGCGATCGGGATCGGTGTCGGGGCTGATCAGCACTTCCTGATCGGGGCGGAGGCGACGCACCTCACGCTCGGGGAGGTAGATCGCGGCGAGCAGCGGATCGGGATCGACGATCTGGAAGAGCGCCGCGCCGACCGCGACGTTCTGTCCACGATCGATCGAGCGGCGTGCGATCTGTCCCGCGAAGGGGGCGAGGACGCGGGTGTACTCAAGGTTCAGGGCGGAGGTCTTCCGGCCCGCTTCGGCCGCTTCCCAAGACGACTGCGCGTCGGAGAGATCCTTGTCGCTCGCGAGCTGCCGGCCATGAAGCGCCTTCACGCGATCGAGGTCGGCCGCGACCTTGTGCGCGCGCGCCGCCGACTCCTCGAGCGCCACCGACTGCGCGTCGCTCTCGAGCCGCGCGAGTAGTTGCCCCTCGCGAACCCAGTCCCCCTCCTCGACCTTGAGCTCGACCACTTGCCCCGAGCTCTTGCTCAGGATCTCGGCCTTCTTCTCCGGCTCGAGCGTGGCGGTCGAGGAGAGGTAGGTGGGGAGGTCACGCACCTCGACCGCGGCGAGCTCGACCGGAACCGGTTCCTCCTTCGGCTTCTCGTCGTCCTTCTTCTTGCGGTTCAAGAAGCCGAGTAGGCCCTTCTTCTCGTTCTTCTTCGCGTCGGTGACCTTGGCCTTGGAGGTATCGGCGGCTGCTGTCGAGTTGGCGGAGGCGGTCGAGTCGGCCGCTTGCGCGACACGGGCGCCGGCGTCGGCTTCGCCGCGCTGACAGCCGGAGGAAATCGCGAGCGCGATACCGAGCGCGAGTATGGGACCGAGTGCGACCGCGACCACCGCGGAGTGAACGCGGCCGCGACGGCGATGACGGGACGCGCGGGGGGACCGTGGCTCCATCCTAGGGCTCCTTCTGAACGGGCTGGTCGAGCGTGAGGCGTACTTCGCGCGGAAGCGGCGGGCAGTACGCAAGGCTCTTGGGCCGGGTTCCGTGAAAGATCTCGTGAGCCCGCGAAGGAGTCTACGGACGGCTCCGCACCTCGGCTCGCTCGTAGTCCAGGATCAGGTTCTTCTTCGTGTCGCCGCGCGGGACCTCGTAAGGGAGGACGACGTCGATCCCGGCCTC
>CAZZAH010000034.1:14550-16782 GCA_964652115.1 uncultured bacterium
GCCGCTCGTCGTTCCGTCCCTGCTCGCGTCGCTGACGGCGCCGATCGGGTCGAGCAACGCCCGCGTGAGGTTCGATCCTCCCTCGCGAAGCATTGTGGCGCTCTCGTAGGGCTGGTATCCCTTCTTCACGATGCGAATGCGATGGCGTCCCGCCGCGAGATCCTTGAGCTCGGCCGGCGTGACGCGTCCGGTGCTGACGCCGTCGAGGAAGATCTCGCCGCCGCTTGGCTCGGAGCTCAGGGTGAGCGACGCGGTCGTCACCTCGACCGGGATCAAGCTGTCGGTCTTGGTCAGCGACTCCGCCTGAAGGACCAGCTCTTCTTTGATCGGGTGATAGCCCGAGAGGCGAAGCTCGACCCGCACGCGACGCGGCGTCAGGTCCGACAAGGTGAGCGGCGTCTTCCCCGCGGGCTCATCATCGATGATGACGTCGGCGCCCGCCGGCACCGAGACCAGCGTCAGCTCCGCCTTCCCGTCCACCCCGAGCGAGTCGGCATCGAGCGGAAAGGCGCGAACGAGCAGCATCCCCGCCTTGAGCCTCGCGTCGTCCACCTCGATCGGTCCCTCGTAGCGATAGCGCGCGCGATCGGACGGCTCGCGCACCTCGAGGCGCAGCTTCGCGCCTCGCTTCGGCGTGACCACGATGGTGGCGCGTCCACCGGGCGCCGTGCTTCCGAGCCGCATGCGCGTGCCCGCTTCGTAGATCTCCGCCCCGCGCACGCCGAGCGATCCGTCCTTCACCTCGAGCGTGAGGCGCTTCTTCTGCGCGCAACCCGAGAGGACGATCAGCAGCGCGAGCGCGACGGCCCGGAACGCGCTCATTGACCTAGCTCCTTCCGCGCCGCGTCCGAGAGAGGAGGGAAGGGCGGCGCCATGCGTTTGACCTCGCCGTCGAACTCCACCTGCACGGTGGTCGACGAACGTGGAAAGGAAAGCTCCTTCTCAGACCAGACGGCGAGCGGCAGCCGAAGATCCTCGACCACCTGGTACGGCTCGCCGGGACGGCGATAGAGCGCGCTCGCGAGCAGCGTCGCGCCCTCGGCGATCGGGAGCTGAAAGCGGCCGCCGGCCTCGAGCGCCGGGGTCTCCGCCAGCTTCATCCCCTCGCGCGAAACGACCGCGAAGATGACCGCGTGATCGGCCGTCGTCGCCTTGATCACGCCGCGGAGCGGAGGAGGCGTCTTGCCCGCGTTCGCGAGATAGGGCGCCATCGCGCTCTCCATCTCCTTGAACGACGCCGTTTCCTGATGCCAGATCGAGCGCACCTGCTCGAGCGAGCGGGCGAGCGGCTGCACCCGCTCCGCGCCCATCTGCAAGCGGCCGGGAAGTCCCAGCTCGTTGATGAGCCCCGCGGTCGTGCGATAGGTCACCGCCGCGCGATCGAGCGGCTGCGTCCCGACGCGGATGCGCTCGGCGATTCGCGTCGTCCGCGCCGCGAAGTCGGGATAGAGCCACGCGACCGGGCTTCCCTGGAGCGCCACCTCGATCTGGCCCGCCACCTCGAGCAGCGACATCGAGCCCGGGCTTAAGAGATAGCGATCGCGAAGCGCCGAGGTCGCGCGTCCTTCGATCGACGCCGTTGCCCCCACGACCACGGCAAGGGCGAGCAGGGACCAAGCGAGGATCCTACTGAGCGGACCGAAGACGGGATGCCCCACCTCGCGGCGGATCGGCGTGAGCGATCCCGGGAGCGGCGGCACCGGCAGCGACTCCGGCCGCGCGCGTCCCCAGATCCAGAGCGCGATGCAGCGTTCGATGAATCCCCAAAGAGAGATGGAGGCGGGACCTCGCGGGCGAATCGGAGCGGTCATTGCCCCTCGATTCCAGGGGTGCGTTCGAGCTCGACCGCCTGCTCGAGCTCGTGGAGCGGCCGGCCGGGTCCTAATCGAGAGATGAGGATCGAGGCGATCAGGATCGCGAGCGTAACGATGGCCCAGCCCCATGCGGTCGATGGGGGCGCGTTGGCCACTCTCGGCGCGCGTCGAGGCGCGGAGAGGAGCGGCCTATCATGGCGTGTGTCGGTCAAAGGCCGGTTCCTTGGCTGTTCTCGGGCGCTCCGCGGCCCGCGCGTGCTTCACTCGGCGATCTTGCGTCTCCACCGCGCGACGCTTGACCCCATACAGACGAGGCAGTAGAGATAGTACCCGCGCGTACCGGGTAGGTCAAAGGCCTGCCCGTCGGCTCTTGCATGCACCGAGGAACGGTCAAGGATGAACCGCGGACAGCCCCGTC
>CAZZAH010000035.1:0-4590 GCA_964652115.1 uncultured bacterium
GATCGATTCCTGCGCTCCGCGCGGCGGTCGGCACGTAGCGATACCAGCGGCGCACCCCGAGCAAGAGAAGCGAGGCGCCGAGCGCGATCTGAAGCACGACCAAGAGATCCCCCAGGCGATGCAGCGAGGCAAAGCGCTTCGCCCCCGCGCTCGCCATGTCGGCGAAGAGGGTCGGCTCCGTCTTGAGGAGCTCCTCCATCGGCGGGGCGACCGCGATGTAAAGCGTCACCGCCGCGAAGGTCATCCCGAGAAGGAAGCCGGTCTGGATCAGGGTCGCCTTGATGCTCCGGAGCGAGAGGATGTGCATGAGGAGCGTGGTCAGGAGAAGGAATGCGCCCGCGCCCGCGCCGAGGAAGCTCGTCTTCAGGAGCAGCTCGAGCCCGGCCCAGGCCGCTTGTCCCGGCTCCGCGATCGAGCTGAAGAGCGCGGGGCCGACCAAGAGACCGACCGCGGCGAGCCCTCCGATCCAGAAGGCGAGGATCAGCTGATGCGTGTACTCGAGCGCCACCGAGGCGAGGGCGAGCCGGCGCGTTCGCGGGAGCGAGATGACCTTGGGAAGCTGTGGCTTCAGTCGCGCTTCAGACACGATTCCTCCGGGGCGTTGGACCGTGGAGCGGGCGGGTTGACCTCTGCGCAATCGTTCGTCGCCTTCCAGTATATCGGAGCGCGGAGACGCCGGTCATCCAGCCGATCTTCCTTCGCGTGCGGTTTCTTCGCGCCGGCCGCGAATTCGCGCGCTCCGCGCCGGTTTGAGCGAGATCACGCATGACCCGGCCGATCTACCTCGACAACGCGGCCACCACACGGCTCGATCCGCGCGTCTTAGAGGCGATGTTGCCTTACCTCACCGACCGCTTCGGCAATCCCGCCAGTCGGACCCACGCCTATGGCTGGGAGGCGGAGGAGGCCGTGGAGCAGGCGAGGCGCCAGGTCGCGAGCGTGATCGGCGCTGAGGCGTCGGAGCTCGTTTGGACGAGCGGCGCGACGGAATCGAACCATCTCGCGCTCCGCGGCATTGTCTCGGCGTATCGAAGCAAGGGGCGGCACGTCATCATTTCCTCGATCGAGCACTCCGCCGTGCTCGAGACGGCGGAGAGACTGGAAGAGGAGGGCGCGTCGGTTTCGCGCATCGCGGTCGACGAGGAGGGACGGATCGATCTCGCGGCGCTCGAAGCGGCGATCGAGCCTGCCACGGTGCTCGTCTCGGTCATGCACGGCAACAACGAGATCGGCGTGCTGCAAGACATCGGCGCGATCGGCGCGATCTGCCGGCGGCACGGCGTTCTCTTTCACACCGACGCGACCCAGTCCTTCGGTCGCGTGCCGATCGATGTCCGGTCGATGCAGGTCGATCTTCTCTCCGCCTCGGGGCACAAGATCTACGGACCCAAAGGGGTCGGGGCGCTTTTCGTGCGGCGTCGAGATCCGAGGGTCGTCCTTCGCGCGGAGCAGCGCGGGGGTGGGCAGGAGCGCGGACTTCGCGCGGGGACGCTCAACGTGCCGGCGATCGTCGGCTTCGGCGCGGCGGCGACGCTTCTGAGCGAGGTCGAGTCGGAGCGCATCGCGAGGCTGCGCGATCGGCTGGAGGCGGGGCTTCTGGCCCGAGTCCCGGGCGCGCGCCGAAACGGCGGTAACGCGCCGCGGCTGCCCGGCATCTCGAACTTGACCGTCGGGGGCATCGAAGGCGAGGCGCTCATCCTGTCGCTCAAGGGGGTGGCGGTCTCGGCCGGAAGTGCGTGCGCGTCCGCGAGCCTCGAACCGTCGCACGTGCTGCTCGCGCTCGGTCTGCCCGAGTCGGATGCTCGCGCTTCGCTTCGGATGAGCCTCGGTCGATTCAACTCCGAGGAGGAGATCGATCAGGTGATCGAGGAGCTCGCGAGCGGCGTCGACCGACTGCGGTCGGCGAGCGGCGGATAAACGAACCGACTTCTCCTCTCGAACGGCGGATGAATCGGGTAGGCTTGGCGGTTGGATTCGAGCTTTTGAAATGGGAGGCATGATGGAATCGACGACGCAGCCGATCAGCATTCGAGTCACCAGCGCCGCCGCGGCGGCCATCCGCCAGGCGATCATCGACGAGAAGCTCTCGGCCGACACCTTCCTCCGGATCGGCGTGCAGGGTGGCGGATGCTCCGGCCTCTCCTACGTGCTGAGCTTCGACGAGGAGAGACGAGAGGACGACATCGTGGTCGAGGTCGAAGGCGCGCGCCTGCTGCTCGATCCGAAGAGCGAGGCGGTGCTTCGCGGCACCGAGCTCGACTTCACCTCGGGGCTCAACGGCAAGGGATTCGTCTTCAACAATCCGAACGCGACCGGCACCTGCGGGTGCGGTAGCTCCTTCTCGGTTTAGTCGAGCCCATCGGGCGGTGTACACCGACGCGCACGGCGCGAAATTCTCTGACGCGCGAGGAGCGAGATCCCCTAGTGCGCAACGCGAGGTCGAGGCGCTCGGCGGTCTGACCGTGGCGAGCGCCTTTCGCTCGCTCGCCCAGGAGCACGCCGATCTCTTAGAACGCGCGGCGCTCTTGCCGGCGCCCTGGGAGGGCTGCCTCGACTTCTCCGGTCGGGACTGGCGTTCCTTCCTTCACAATCTGCTGACGCAGGACATTCGCGGACTGACGGACGCCACCGTGCGTCCCGCGGCGTTCGCCGACCGGAAGGGGCATTTCCTCGCCGATCTGTGGGTCGGCGCTGCCGGAAGTGAAGGCCGGGTTCGCCTGCGCGTCGATCGACGGGATCTGGTGCTCGGCCTGCTCGAGCGTCATCGCTTCTCGGAGCAGGTGACGTGGAGCGATCCACGGCGCGATCATGCGGCGTTCCTCCTTCTCGGTCCGCGTGCGGAGGAAGCGGCGCGCCACGCCGGGCTTGCGGTCGACGGTCGGAGCGTCGGCCGAGCGGACGAGGTCGACTGGCTCGAGATCCGCGAGCTCGAGCGACGCGAGCTCCTCCTCCAGGTGCCGGCCACGAAGGCGGCGGAGCTCATCGCGCGACTCGCTCCCCATGCGCCGCTCGTCGGCTTCGATGCCTTTCATCTCTCACGGCTGGAACGCGGCATCGCGTGGTTCGGCTTCGAGGCGGATGAGGCGCGCCTCGTCCCCGAAACCGGGCTCGCCGACCGCATCAGCTACAACAAGGGCTGCTATCTCGGACAAGAGACACTCGCTCGCCTGCACTACCAGGGATCACTCAACTGGAAGCTCGTCCGCCTCTCGATCGAGGGTGCGGTGGAGTCGCTGCCGGTCGACCTGGTGAACCGCGACCAGGAGCGCGTCGGCTGGATCGCCTCGCTCGCTCGCGGGCTCGACGGTCGATTCGTCGGCCTCGGCTATCTCCATCGCAAGGCCCGGGATAACGGACACGCAGTGTCCCTCTCGACTGGGGAGCCGGTAGCGATGAGAGGCGAGGTGGTACCACCGGAACCAGGGGCTTCTTCCAAGGAAAGATGTTGACAGCGGCATCGCCGCACGACCACTCTGGCGCGCTTGCATATGGGAGGCTCCGATGAGGGATCGTCGGAGATCGAGGAGTAAGGGAACTCCGGGGCACGTTGCAAGGCAGGACGCTAGGGGCAGGCTGGATCCCCGGGTCAGGCTGAGCGCCAGGGCAGGCTGGGGGGCGTCGTGATTCAGCTACGCGGGGCGGGGAAATTCCGCCCGCTCAGGGATGAACTGAGCCGGGCGAAGCGGTTGGTGCTTACCTCACATCTCTTCCCGGACGGCGATTCGATCGCCTCTGAGGTCGCACTTGCGCTTCATTTGAGGTCCCAAGGGAAGCAGGTCTGGCTGGCGCACGAAGCACCACCAACCGAGCGCTACCAGTTCCTCTTCCGCTATCTTCCTGCCGACTGCCTCATTCGTTGGACCGACGCTTCCTCTCTCCCCCCCGTCGACGCCGTCGTCTGCCTCGATGTCAGTAGCTGGGACTACATGGGTGCGCTCGGCGATTGGCTTAGATGTTCCGGCCTCCGGACCCTGGCGATCGACCATCACCGCGCCTCGGCGAGCTTCGGTGATCACGCGCTCATCCTCGAGGATGCCGTTTCGACCGGTGAGGTGCTCTACCGCTATCTGCGCGCGGTTCGCGCCGCGATCACGCCGAGCATCGCGTCGGCGCTCTACGCTTCGGTGCTCTTCGATACCGGCGGTTTTCGCTCGGGACAATCGGACGGCAATACGATTCAGCTGGCGGCGGAGCTGAGCCGCCTCGGTGCTGACCACCGTGACCTCTACACCAAGCTTTTCGAGGTCGATTCGTGGCCGAAGCTCGACCTCTTGCGTCATGCCCTCGGCAAGCTCGAGAGCGCCTGCGATGGGCGTTTGGCGTGGCTCTCGATCACGGAGGATCTGTTGCACCTGACCGGAGCACGCTTCGCGGACGGCGACGGCTTCCTCGATGACCTCCTCACGCTGCGCGATCTCGAGCTCTGCGCCATGTTCCGCGAGGTCGAGCACGGCGGGGTGAAGGCGACCTTCCGTTCGAAGGGGCGGCATGATGTCGGCCATCTCGCGCAGGAGTTCGGCGGTGGGGGCCGTACTCACGCCGCGGGCGTCTTCCTTCCGGGGACGCTGCACCAGGTGATGGACTCCGTTC
>CAZZAH010000035.1:4690-6333 GCA_964652115.1 uncultured bacterium
CACGCCGCGGGCGTCTTCCTTCCGGGGACGCTGCACCAGGTGATGGACTCCGTTCTGCCTCGACTTCGTCGCTGCTTTCTGGACGTCAAGCCGCGTCGAGGGCTCGATTCGGTGGAGACGCTCCTCGATCGGCCGGCGAGCCACGTGCTCCCCTCGAGGCGGTTCGACAACGAGCCGTCGCCCGAAAGCGTGCCGCTTCGGGACTTCGCCGCCAAGCTGCGCCGCGGAAGCGCGAACGTCATCGCGGGACGCCGACGCGGCAACTTGGGCGAGGCGCCACGCGGTCTCGCGCCCCTCTTCTACCGGCGCGCGACGGACGACGGCATCCCTCGCTGATCACGGGTCGCTTCCGCTGAAGGTTTTCTCGCATCGGCTTGATTAGCGAAGGCCACACTTGGTCCGGCCGCTCTTGGGTTAGACTCCTCGGTCTCGGACGCTTGCGCCCGGGTGAGGAGGCACAGATGGGAGAAGGCTCGCCCGCCACGACCGCATCGGCTTCGAGCGGCATCGCCGTATCGAGGATCGTGGCCATCACCAAGCAGATCGAGTTCAGCGCCGCGCACCGGCTGTGGAATCCTCGCTTCACCGAGGAACGCAACTGGGAGGTCTTCGGCATCTGCAACAACCCGAACGGACACGGGCACAACTACGTCCTCGACGTGACGGTCGAAGGAGAGCCCGATCCGGAAACCGGCATGATCATCGACCTGAAGCGCCTGAAGGATCTGCTCGACCGGCTCCTCCTCTCGCGCGTCGACCACAAGAACCTGAACGAGGACGTCCCCTTCCTCGAAGGGACGGTCCCGACGGTGGAGAACCTCGTGATCCGTTTCTGGGATGAGCTCGCGGGCAAGCTCGACGGCTGTCGCTTGTCCGAGCTGGTGCTCTACGAATCGCGGTCCAACTTCGCGCGCTATCGCGGGCCGCGGGAGCTCGTCCGTGGCTGAGCGCGGTCGCGGCGCGGGCAGCCGCACAGTCCAGGCTCCGAGCGACGGCGGCACCACGGATCGCTTGGTCGAGCTCGCGCGCGAGCTCTTGGTCGAGCTGGGGGAGGACCCCACCCGCGAGGGACTGCTTCGCACCCCGGAACGCGTGGCGAAGTCGCTTCGCTTCCTCACGCGCGGTTACGAGCAGGAGACGCAAGCGGTGCTCAACGGCGCCATCTTCGAGGAACAGCACGACGAGATGGTGATCGTGCGCGACATCGACTTTCACTCGCTCTGCGAGCATCACCTGCTGCCCTTCTACGGAAAGGGGCACATCGCCTACATCCCGAGCGGACGCATCATCGGGCTTTCCAAATTGCCGCGGCTGCTCGATGTCTTCGCTCGGCGTTTGCAGGTGCAGGAACGTCTGACCCAGCAGGTGGCGGCCTCGTTGCAGGAGGCGATTCAACCGCTCGGGGTCGCCGTCGTGCTCGAGGGCTTCCACCTTTGCATGGCGATGCGCGGGGTCGAGAAGCAGAACGCCTGGGCCACCACCTCGGCCATGCTCGGCGTCTTCCGTCACGATCGCGGGACGCGGGCGGAGTTGATGAACCTCTTGAACCGCAGCGCGAGGTGAGCGACGAGAGCACGCCGCGCCGCGTCTTCTTGACCGGTGCCTCCTCCGGGATCGGGATGGAGATCGCGCGAACCCTCGCG
>CAZZAH010000035.1:6433-16673 GCA_964652115.1 uncultured bacterium
TCGTTGGTGAGCGCGCCGCGCGGGCACGTGGTCGTTCTCCTCTCGGTGGCGTCGCGCGTCGCCTTTGGCGGCTCCTCCGCCTACACCGCGTCCAAGTATGGCGCGCTCGGCTTCGTCGACTCGCTGCGCGTCGAGCTGAGGCCTCGCGTGCATGTCACCGCGATCCTCCCCGGCGCGGTCGACACGCCGCTCTGGGACGCGATCGAGGGAGAGTGGGATCGCACCCGCATGATGCGGGCGGAGCAGGTTGCCCGCGTCGTTGCGTCCCTCTTCCGAGACACCTCCAGCGGCATGATCGAGGAGATCCGCTTGAGCCCGGTCGGGGGCTCGCTCTAGCCCCACGCTTCCCGCCTCTCGGACGAACGCTAGATTCCGGGCACTGAGTTTCGGTAGAGTGCCCGGCCTGGGGCACAACGAGCGATCCGCACCCGATAGAGGGAGTGCATGCAGGCAACGAACGAGACCCCGGAGCGACCCCCGCTCGTCACGGAAGTCCGCGTACAGCTGACGCGCGAGCCTCCGATCCTGGCCTTCATCACGATCACGCTTTGGAACGCGCTCGTCGTTCACGACCTAAGGATCCTCGAGCGCCGTGACGGTTCGCGCGTCGTGTTGATGCCGCGGGTGAGAGGGACCGACGGGTCCTGGACGACCATGGCGCATCCGATCAACGAGTCGACTCGCACGGCGATCGAGGCCGCGATCCTCTCCGCCTACGAGCGCGCCGTCTTTCAGCACGCGTCCGAGCCGGCGTCCGGAGATCAGACCGGGAAGCAGGCGCTCGGCTGAGTGGCCTGCGCGGTCCTTACTGGCTTCGCCTGATCGGACTCCTGTGGCTCGCGAGCGGCGGCCTGCTCGCGGGCGGCACGCTAAGGCTCTTGGAGAGCCGTTCCCACCCGGGCTTTCTTCGGAGCTACACCGCCGCTTGGATGGTGAGGAGCGGCGTCGGCCTCGAGCGCGCCTACGACGATCCCACCTTCGCGCGCGCGGTCGAAGCGATCGCGCCCTCCGGCTCCCTCGCGCCCTTCGCGCCGGCCCCTCCATCCGCGGCGCTCTGGGCCTTGCCCTGGACGAGTCTCGCGCCTCGGACCGCGAACCTCGGCTTCGCGGCGATGAACGTCGTCGCGTGTTTGCTCGCGCTCGCGTGGTTGCTCGCGTGGCGAGACCGTGGATGGTTTGAGCGGAGCGACGCCTTCGTGCTTGCGGGGGCCGTGCTCGGAAGCGCGTCGCTCGCCTCCACGCTGAACGACGGGCTCCCGGCCGGCCCGTTGCTCCTGCTCGCGGTCTGGCTTCTCCGCGCGGAGGAGGAGCGGAGCGATGGGGCCGCCGCCGTCGCCTATGCCCTCTTCGCCGTGCTTTCCCCATGGGGAGCCTTGTCTCTCGCGTGGCCGATCGTCTGGTGGCGCGCGGGGAGGCGCGCACTGGCGGCGCGCGCGGTGGGGCTCGCGATCGCCGCCGCGCTCGTCCTGATCGCGACGCTCGGTTGGGACGCGCATCGGGCCTGGCTCGAACGCGCGTTGAGCTACGCCGGGAGCCTCAGGCTCGATCGACCGTGGAACGCGACGCAAGCGGTGCGCGCGCTTCTCTCGGCGGCCGGCCCCGCGAGTGGCGCGCTTGCCGTGCAGGTCGTCTCGCTCTTGGGCCTAAGCCTCGTGATCGCGTTTCGCGCGCGACTCTCCCGCGGTTCGGTCACGCTCGCATGTCTCCTGCTCGCGTTTTTCTTCGCGCCCTTCTTGGATGGAGGGAGCGGCCTGCTCCTCGCGCTGCCGCTCTGGTTCGCGCTGCGTGATGAGCAGGCGAGGTCGAGCGCGGCCTGGCTTCGCGCGCTGCTTCTCGTGCTGCTCGTGCTGCCGCCGTGGCCGCGCGGTGGGGAGTCGCTCCCGGTGATGTGGCGAAGCGCGCTGCCGATTCTGCCGGCGATCGGCGCGACCTGGCTGCTGCTCGTGCTCGCGCGAAGGGTGCCACGCGCGAGCGAGATTCGGGGATAGCGGAAAGGCCCCCGGACGATCCGGAGGCCTCTCTCGCGGGGAAGATCGAACCCCTTGGCTACTTGTAGCGCGCCTTGATCAAGCCCCAGCTGGCGGTCTCGACGCGGTTCGCGCCGCAGAGTCCGCTGAAGGCTCCGATGTCACCCGAGCCTAGACCTGAGCACTCGCTCGGCGCGTTGTCGAAGTAGCAGGGCGAAGCGGTGTCGATGCCGAAGTTGTCGCTCGACGCGTCACAGAAGAGCGGATCTTCGGTGATGTTGCCGTCCAAGCCCATCGGGTCGGTCAGACCGGCGATGTCGCCGTCGGCATTGTTCCAGAAGTCGTTGCACCCGAAGGTCGGCGCCGCGGGTGAGTTCGCGCCGACCGCCGATCCGGCCACCGCGTCCGAGAAGATGTTGCGGTAAACGCTCGGGCTCGACTTGTGGCAGAAGAGGTGCGCACCTGAGCCGGTGGCGGAGTTGCCGTAGAAGGTGTTGTTGTGCACCTCCGCGAGACTCGGCGCTCCGGCCACCGCGCCGCCGTCGTCGGCGCTGTTGCCGTTGAAGAGGTTCTGCGCGATCTCGATCGAGCTTCCTCCGGCGCAGTAGATCGCTCCTCCCATGCCGCTCGTGCTGTTGGCGTGAAAGGTCGAGCCCTGGACGGTGTAGCCGCTGCCGGTAAAGAAGACCGCGCCGCCGAACTCGTCGCTGGTGCAGGTCTCGAAGGTGCACGCCTCGATCGAGGCCGAGCTCGCGTTCGAGACGTAGACCGCTCCTCCGCGGAGCGCGTCGTTGCTGGTGAAGAGGCAGCTCTCCAACGTCGGCATCGCGCCCGAGCAGTAGATCGCCCCACCGTAGCCTCCGTCGTTGTCGCGGAAGCTGCAGTCGCTGAAGGAGAGGGTCGATCCGCCCCGGCCCGCGATCGCGCCGCCGCGTTGCTCGGTCGGGCCGGTCACCCAGTTCTGCTCGAACACGCAAGAAGTGAAGTGGGCGGTGACGTTCGTGCAGTCGACGCCGCCGCCGCTCGTGGTGGCGATGTTGCCCGAGAACTCGCACTCGGTCAGCGTGCAGGTTCCGCTGACGTTGTCGAGCACGAGCCCGCCGCCGCGGGTCGACGAACCGTTCCGCAGGGCGAAGCCCTGGATGCTCACGTCGCCGGTCACGTTCTGAAACTTGAGCACGCTGGCGAAGCTGCCGCCGTCCAAGATGACGCTGCCCGAGGAGCCGTCGGCCACGAGGTGAATCGACTTCGAGGTGTTGACGATCTCGTAGTAGCTGCCCGGATGGACCAGCACCGTATCGCCGTTCGCGGCCATCGAAACTCCGACCGAGAGGGTCGGGGCCGCCGCGCCGTCACCGCCTACGGTCACGGTGTTCGCGGAAGCGACGGTCGCTAACCCGGCCGCCATCGTGGTCGCGAGGGCGATGCGCGTTCGCGTGTGCTTGAAGCGCTGTCGAATCGAGCTGGACGACGTGTGCATGGACGTTCCCCCTTTTTGAGCTAGTTCAGGCCACCTTCTCTTCACGAAGCGATTCCGCCGCCGCATGGATCATCACGTGGTGCTCTTCCAGGAACGGAATCAGGGTCAGGAACACGTCGACCACCTCCGGGTCGAGCTGCGTGCCGCGGGCGATCACGATCTGTCGCACCGCAAAGTCAAAGCTGCTCGCCGCGCGATACGGGCGCGTGGTGGTGATCGCATCGAAGGCGTCGGCCACCGCGATGATGCGCGCGATCTGCGGAATTTCGCGGCCCGAGATGCCGAGCGGATAGCCGCTGCCGTCCCAGCGCTCGTGATGTCCGCGCACCGAAACGGCGGGGACCTCGAGCTGTCGAATGGGGGAGAGCACCTGGTACCCGCGGTCCGGGTGCTGGCGCATGATGTTCTGCTCTTCCAAGCTCAGGCGCGCCGGCTTGTTCAGGATGCACTCGGGCATCCCGATCTTCCCGACGTCGTGGAGGATCGAGGCCCAGCGCAGCGTCTCGAGCTCGGTCGAGTCGAGCCCCATCGCCTTTCCGATCAGCATCGAGATCAGGTTCACGCGCTCGGAATGGCCGCTGGTGTAGCTGTCCTTCGCCTCGATCGCGTTGACCAGGCTCTTGACCGTGGCCATGAGGAAGTTCTGGAGATCCTCGTAGAGCTCGCAGTTCGACACCGCCATCGCCACCTGCTCCGCCACCGAGCGGAGCAGCTTCAGATCCGACATGCGGAAGTTGCTCGCGCGATCGAAGCGAAGTACCGCGAGCACGCCGGCGCCCACCTCGCGGATGACCACGCGCGTGACCACGACCTGCGCCGGGGTGAAGGCCGCGGCGTCGAGCCCGGGCAGCTCGTGCAGCGCGCCGGTGAACTCGCGCGGACCATCGGAGATCATGGCCGCGCCGAGCGGCCCCAAGATCCGCGCCCATTCCCTCGCTCCGCCGACCCGCGCGAGATCGAAGCCGTCGCGCGCCAGGATCTCCGCCACCCGCCGTCCCGGAATCGAAAGCAGCACCAGGTCGGCCGAGGTCGTCTCGCGCGTCTGCGCGCAGAGCTGACGAAGCGCGATCCGCATGTCCTCGTGATGCGCGAGCCGGCCCGAGATGCTGTAGAGCATGTTGAGCTCTTCGTAGCGTGAGCTGAGCTCGCCGTTCAGTTGGGCGTACTCGTGAAAGACGTACATCTGGTCGGAGAGAAGGCGCGCCAGATCGGCCAGAAACGCCCGGCGCCGCGAGGTGACCGTCGACGACGCCGGCGCCGCAAGGATCTCCGGCCAGGCGCCACCAAGCTCATCGCCCTTCGCGAGCGCCTCGGGCCGCTTGCTCGCGAGGAAGCTCGCGTCGAGCGCGCCGTAGACATCGCCATCGAGCGTCCCGGGTTCGTCGATCGGCGCGGCCGAGAACCTCCCCTCGCGCGCATGCGCGGAGAGCGTCGGCTGACTTTGCTCGGGCCCTACCGCGATGTCTCCGCCTTCCTCTACCGAGAGCAGCGCGCCCGATGCAGGCTCGAGGCTCGCGATCGGCTGAACTGCGAGGCGAAGGCCCTTGGCGCAGCTCCACTCGACCGCTTCGTTCACGTCCATCGCCTGCCGCGCGCGCGCGCGACGTTCCACCTGGCAGGCCGCGAAGATGACCGGGTCTCGGCTGCTGCAGGAAAGACACCGCTCGGTGGGCCGATGGGACGCGACCGGACGCTCCGCCTCGGTCCACACCTCGAGGTGCACGCCCAAGAGATGAGCCGTGTTCTCGAGCAGGCTGTGGAAGCGCTGCAAAAACGATCGCGGTGTCGGCATGGGCTGCATGCCGGGATTCGGGGCAAGCGGTGGGCCAGATCGAAGCGGCCCGGTATCTGCTCCCTCCGGGCAAGGACTTGCGGCGGGCAGGCGGCGCAATCGGGCCAGTACCGGCCGCTTTCCCGCGCACATCACACCGCATCTCGCAAAGGAGGGGGGAGTGGGCGGCGCAACTTGCACGAGACCGCAAAGCCGTTGCCGCTCTCTCGGCCCTCTTGTAGTTTGAGTGGCCACGCGCGCCGTTTTCGAAACCAGGGAGGACGATTTGCTGAATCAGAGGATGGACCAGGATCGCCGGGGCGCGGTTCATGGTCGGCTCGCTCGCTCGTGGGACGGATCCCGCATCGACCGCAGGCTCTCCGCGCTCGGCGCCCTCCCTTCGTCGCGCCTTGGAGCGCTCGTCGTTCTTCTCGCCGGCTTCCTCGCGGTGGCGCCTTGCATGGCCCAGAGCAAGGGCAAGGTGGTCGAGGACATCGCCGCCGTGGTCGGGGACAAGCCGATCCTGAAGAGCGAGGTGGAGGAGCAGTTCCAGGCCTTGAGCCCGCAGCTCCAGATCGACGTCGCCGACACCGCCGCCGCCAATGGCCTAAGGCGCGACATCTTGAATCGCCTGGTCGATGATCAGGTCCTCGTGCTCGAAGCGAAGTCGCAGAGCATCGAGGTGAGCGAGGAGGAAGTTCGCCAGCAGGTGCAGGACGCGATCCAAAAGAACATGGAGCAGCTCGGCAGCAAGCAGGCGTTCGACGATCAGCTCAAGAAGGAAGGCTTGACCCTTCCGCAGCTGGAGCAGCGTTACACCGACGAAGCGAGGAAGCAGCTTCTCGCGCAGCGCCTCATCCAGAAGGACGTCCGTCCGAAGATCGCGCTCTCGGAAGAGGACGTGCAGAAGTTCTTCCAGGAGAATCGTGATCGCTTGCCGAAGAAGCCGCGAAGCCTTCACGTACTCGATCTCTTCGTGATGGTGCGGCCCGACTCGGTGCTTGATCTTCGCGCGCGCGATCGCGCCGCCACCGCACGGAACGCGGTCCTGGGCGGCATGGCCTTCGAGGAGGCGGCGAAGCAGAACTCCGACGCGCCGGATGCGGCCGAAGGCGGACACCTCGGGCGCTTCACCAAGGACGATCTCGACGGCGACTTCGAGCGCGCCGCGTTCACCGTCCCGGTCGGGCAGGTGAGCGAGCCGGTGAGGAGCCGCTACGGCTGGCACGTCCTCAAGGTGATCGATCGCGATCCCGCGGGCGAGTGGGTGCAGCTCGATCACATCCTCTGCGAGGTCACGCCGACGCGCTCCGACATCAACCGCACCGTCGGCGACGTCGGGAAGATTCGCGCCGACATCGCGTCGGGCAAGCTCTCCTTCGCCGAGGCGGCCCGCAAGTACTCCGACGATGAGGAGTCGAGGACGAAGGACGGCGACCTGGGCTGGATTCCGATGAGCGGCTTTGCCGGCGAGGTCAAGAACGTGGTCGACACGCTGAAGGTGGGACGAGTTTCCCAGCCGGTCGCGGCCGACGGCGGCGTCCACGTCTTCAAGCTCGCGGGCGAAGAGGCGGAAGGGTCCTACGCCTTCGACGAGATCAAGGACGAGCTTCGGCAGATGGCGGGTCAGCAGGCGATGGAGACGAGCCTCCGCGAGTACCTCGATACCTTGAGGACGAAGTACTTCGTCGAGGTTCGCACTGCGTTCTAGCGACGATTCCGCCCCGCGCGCGGCGCTGCGGGTGGACGTGCTGCTCGATCGCCTCTGCTTGATCAAGACGCGCTCCCAGGCGGGGAAGGCCTGCGCCGAAGGGCGTGTCTTCGTCAACGGCGATGCGGCTCGCGCCTCGAAGGAGGTCCGTGTCGGCGACCGAGTGCGCTACTCCGATCGGCTCTCGCGCTACGAGGAGGAGATCCTGGTGCTCGAGGTGCCGCTGAAGCCGGTGGCGAAGGCGGTCGCGCGCGAGTGCTACGAACGAGTGGCGCGACGCGACCTCGACGGATTGCCGTCGGATGAGCGATCCGCGGGCGAAAGCAAGACGACGCAACCAGGGGACGCAGCATGATTCTCTTCGAGGGCGTCTACAAGAGCTACTCCCGCCAGCCGGGTGCGTGGGTGCTGGAGGACTTGAACCTCGGCATCGGCACGCGCGAGATGGTCTTCCTTCTCGGCGCGAGCGGCGCGGGGAAGAGCACGCTGCTGAAGCTGATCACGCTCGAGGAACGCCCGACCAAGGGGCGCGTCAAGGTTCACCACTTCGACTCGAGCATGATCAAGGAGCGGCAGGTGCCGGAGCTCAGGCGTCGCTGCGGCGTCGTCTATCAGGACTTCCGCTTGATCCGGGACAAGACGGTGCAGGAGAACGTCGCCTACGTGCTCCGCATGACCGGGGTGCTCAACCCCGAGATCATCCGCGCGGAGACCGAGCGCGTGCTCGATCAGGTCGGGATGTACGCCAAGCGGCATCAGTTTCCGGCCAGCCTTTCGGGAGGAGAGCAGCAGCGCTGCGCCATCGCCCGCGCGCTCGTGCATCAGCCGTCGATCGTGCTGGCGGACGAGCCGACCGGCAACCTCGATCCCGGGCTGGGCAAGGAGATCTTCGACATCCTTCGCCGCGTGAACGTGGCCGGTGCGACCGTGCTGGTGGCGACGCACGATCAAGACCTCGCGCGCCGGTTCGCCGATCGCGTGGTCGTGCTGGAGAAGGGGCAGCTTCGGCGCGAGGAGACCTTTCGTCCCCGCGTGTCTGCTTCGTCGTTCACCGCCTCGCCGGCGCGCACCTCAACAGTCGTGGGCTAACCCCTCGGGAGTCGGATGCAGCAGCTTCGTTTCTTCTTGGCCGAGTCGTGGGAGTACCTCCTGAGGGGCCGCGGGACCTCCTTCGCCTCGGTGGTGGCGCTTTCGGCGGTGCTCTTTCTCTTCGCGCTCGTCCTCCTCGTCTCGCACAACGTGGTGGCGTGGACCAGTCGCCTCTCCGCGCGCGAAGGGCTCACCGTGTTTCTCGACGAGGGTGTCGGCGAGTCGAGGGCGCACGAGTTGGAGGAGCTCTTCCACGGCTTCGGCGAGGTGCAAGCGGTGCGCTTCGTTCCGCGCGATGAAGCGCTGCTCGACCTCCAGAAGGACTTGGGCGACATCTCCGTCGCGGATGCCTTGGGAGAAAATCCGCTCCCGAACAGCCTCGTGATCACGCTCACGCCGACCGCGGCGGCGCAGGCCGGATCGACGCAACGGCTGGCGGGAGAGATTCGAAACTTCGATGACGTCGATGACGTGGTCTTCGGCGACGAGTGGGTCGACGCGATGGAGCAGGGTCTGCGCCGGCTGAGGCTCGCGAACCTCTCGGTCGGCGCGCTCGCCGCGTTGGCGGTGGGGGTCGTGCTCTACACCACGCTCAAGCTGGTCTTCTTCGGCCGCCGCGAGACGATCCGGATCCTGAAGGTGGTCGGGGCGACGAATCGCTTCATCCGCTCGCCGTTCCTGATGCTCGGCGCTCTCCAGTGCCTGCTCTCGGCGCTGCTCGCCATCGCGCTCTTGGCGCTTGCCCGGGTGGCGATGTCGAGCTGGCTTCCCGGGTTCGACTTTCTTCCGCTCGGGCAGACGCTGCTCTTCCTGCTCGGTGCGGTCGTCTTTGGGCTCGTGGCCGCGTTCATCGCGATCGAGCCGGCGCTCCACGGGATCGAACAGGAACATGAAGAGGTCGTGCGCTAACGCCGCGCGCGGGAGGCGCCCGCGACGTTCGACCTTCGCCCTTCTGGCGGCCGTGTTGTTCGTCCTTTGTGCCGGCGGCGTGTGGCAGACCCTGCGCGCGGCCGAAGGCGCGAGCGATTCACTGCTGGCGAGGCAGAAGGATCTCGCGAAGCTCAAGTCCGAGATCGAGAGCAACCGGAAGGCGATCTCCGAGCTGAAGAATCAGGAGCGCGATCTTTCCAAGCGGTCCGAGCGACTGAAGAAGGACGCCGTGCTGACGGAGAAGTACCTGTCGGAGCTCTCCCAGCAGGATGAGGCGCTCCGTTCCGATCTGGCCGAGCGACAGGCCGACTTCCTCGACATGCACCTCCAGGTGGAGGAGACCGCCGATCGTCTGAAGGATCGCATCCGTCGCTATCACCGCATGAAGCAGGTCTACACGCCCGAGCTCCTGCTCTCCTCGCGCTCCTTCAATCAGCTCTTCTCTCGCGCCGCCTTTTTCGGCCGGTTGATCTACAAGGATCGGCTCGACCTCCTCGCCTTGGGCCAAGCGCGTCAAAAGGTCGGCGAGGAAGCGACGCTCCTCGACTCGCGGCGACGCGGGCTGCTCGTCCTGCAGGAGGAGAAGCGTCGCGAGGAGGAGCGGCTTCGCCAACAGTCGCTGCTCACCGCGCAGAAGATCCAAGGAGTGCAGAAGGAGCAGAAGACGCACGAGGCTCGGGTGAAGGAGCTCGAGCGGAGCGAGGCGGCGATTCGAAAGATGCTGGCCCGCCTTTCGGAGCAGCAGAAGAGCGCGAAGAAGAAGGGGGGCGTGACCGGTGGCCCCGGCTTGGGTCGCGGGCGCCTCTCCTGGCCGGTCGAAGGAAGGGTGACCGCGGAGTTCGGCTTCGAGGTCCATCCGATCTACGGCACGCGCACGCCGATGAACGGGATCGAGATCGCGGCCGAGGTCGGCACGCCGATCACCGCGGTGGCCGCGGGCAAGGTGGAGTACGTCGACTGGCTTCCGGGCTATGGCAGCACGGTGATCCTCGATCACGGCGGCGGCTACTACACCATCTACGCGCACGCCTCGGAGATCCTGGTCACGCGCGGCGCTTCGGTCACCGCCGGGCAGATCATCGCGAAGGTCGGCGACACCGATTCGATTCGCGGCGCCTGTCTCCACTTCGAGGTGAGGCACAACGAGGAAGCGCTCAATCCGCGGGACTGGCTGCGGTGAGCAAGAAGTCGGAGCATCCGCTTCCCGACCGCCTGAGCGATGTGGTGCTCGGCCAAGCGCGCCTCTTCGACGGCTTCGCGCGCGCGCTCGAGCAGAAGAAGCTCGCGCACGC
>CAZZAH010000036.1:0-2351 GCA_964652115.1 uncultured bacterium
GGCAAGCGTCTCCCGGGTCAGATGGGAAACAAGCGCATCACGGCGCAGAACCTCGAGGTGGTCAGGATCGACCAGGACCGAAACCTGCTGCTCGTTCGCGGCGCGGTGCCCGGCGGATCCAATACCTTGGTGCTGATCCAGCCGTCGTACAAGTCGCTCAAGCAGGCCAAGAAGGGATCGAAGTAGCCATGGCAACCAATAGTGGTGCGGGCAACAGTCAAGCGGGCGATGATGCCGCGGACAAGGGCGCAGGAGAGAAGAAGGTGAGCCGCGCGAAGAAGGCGCCCGAGGCGGGTGCTGCCGCGGCGAAGAGCACCACACGCCGAACCGCCACCGCGAAGAGCACGTCCGTCAAGGCCGCGGCTTCCGCGGCGGGTGACGTCCCCGCGAAGGCAAGCTCTGCCAAGTCAGGCGCAGGCTCGTCAGGCGCAGGCTCGTCAGGCGCAGGCAAGCCCGCGGGAGACGGCGGTCCGGTCAAGACCTCGCTCCGCGATGGCTCGGGCGCAGACAAGGGAACGGTGGAGCTTCCGGGCGATCTGTTCGGCGCCCGCATCCATCGTCACGCGATGTGGCTCGCCGTGCGCGGCTTCCTCATCAACCAGCGACAGGGCACGTCGAAGGTGAAGAACCGGAAGGAAGTCTCCGGCGGCGGCATCAAGCCGTGGCGCCAGAAGGGGACGGGACGCGCACGTTCCGGCACCATCCGTTCGCCGATATGGGTCGGCGGCGCGAGGGCCTTCGGGCCTAAGCCGCGTGACTACCACATCGAGCTTCCCAAGAAGCTGCGCCGCGTGGCCTTCGTCTCCGCGCTCAGCGTGCGCGCGAAGGAAGGCAACGTGACGGTGCTGACCGATGCGGGCGCGACCAACGGCAAGACCAAGGAGCTCTTCTCGCTCCTTCGCCAGCTCGGCTTCGCGGATCGTCGCTGCCTCCTGATCGTCGATCAGAGCGAGCAGATGGCGGTGCGTGCCGGGCGCAACCTTCCGTTCCTCGATACGACGAACGCGGGTCAGGTGAACACCTACGAGGTGATGCGCGCCGAGCAGATTCTGGTGACGAGCAAGGCGCTCGAGGCGCTCAAGGAGGTTCGGGCGAAATGAAGGAGCCACGCACCATCGTGAAGCTGCCCCTCGTGAGTGAGAAGGGGACAGTGCTTCGCGCCAAGCACAACGCGTACATCTTCAAGGTCGCGCCGGAGGCGAACAAGATCGAGATCGCCTCGGCCGTCGAGTCCATCTTCAAGGTGGAGGTCGCTACCGTCCGCACCCAGAACTGCAAGGGCAAGCCGAAGCGGATGGGTCGCTACGAAGGCAAGCGCTCCGACTGGAAGAAGGCCGTCGTCACGTTGAAGAAGGACCAGAAGATCACGATCTTCGAGGATTTGTAAGCGTCCCGGACAGATCCGATGGGATTCGGCTCGCCGGATCACCGGATCTGATTGGAGCCGATGAATAGAGGCAGCGCCGGCCAAGTGGGTCGGCAGAACGTCCCGGGTACGCAGGACTGATGAGGAGCTTCGGATGGGATTGAAGAAATTCAAGCCGGTGACCCCTTCGCTGCGCTTCAAGACCGTCTCCGATTTCTCGGAGATCACCAAGAGCGAGCCGGAGAAGGCCCTCCTGGTTCCGCTGAAGCGTTCGGGTGGCCGTAACAACTACGGCAACACCTCGGCGTGGTGTAAGGGAGGCGGGCACAAGCGTCGCTATCGCCTGATCGACTTCAGGCGCGAGAAGCACGGCGTCCCCGCGAAGGTGGCCGGCATCGAGTACGACCCCAACCGCTCGGCGCGCATTGCCCTGCTTCACTACCTCGACGGGGAGAAGCGCTACATCATCGCGCCGCTGGGCATCAAGGTGGGCGAAATGCTCGTGTCGGGGCCTGGGGCTGAGGTGAAGGACGGCAACTGCCTCCCGCTTAAGTCGGTCCCGCTCGGTACCTCGATCCACAACCTCGAGCTGATCCCGGGCAAGGGCGGCCAGGTTGCGCGAGGTGCCGGAAGCGAGTGCCAGCTGATGGCGAAGGAAGGACTGTTCGCGCAGGTGCGCCTCCCCTCCGGCGAGGTGCGCATGTTCCGCCAAGAGTGCTACTGCACGATCGGCAAGGTCGGCAATATCGACCACGAGAACGAGGTGGTGGGCAAGGCGGGTAAGAGCCGTTGGCTCGGACGCCGCCCGTCGAACCGCGGCGTGGCGATGAACCCGGTCGACCATCCGATGGGTGGCGGTGAAGGCAAGACTTCCGGTGGTCGCCATCCGTGCACGCCGTGGGGCAAGCCGACCAAGGGACTCAAGACTCGGAAGAAGAAGCTCTCGGATAAGCTGATCGTTCGTCGTCGTAAGTAATTCGGGTCG
>CAZZAH010000036.1:2451-7008 GCA_964652115.1 uncultured bacterium
CCGACTGGACCGGTCCAGTTCGCTTGAACTGGTTCGGGCGGGCGAAACAGAAAGAAGACGGAGGCGCTGGGTAAATGTCTCGCTCCATCAAGAAGGGGCCGTACATCGACCTCAAGTTGAACAAGAAGGTCGAGGAGATGAACAAGGGGCGTGAGCGCAAGGTCATCAAGACCTGGGCCCGTCGTTCCACCATTCTCCCGACCTATGTGGGACACACCCTCGCCGTGCACAACGGGAACAAGTTCATTCCGATCTATATCTCGGAGAACATGGTCGGCCATAAGCTCGGCGAGTTCGCGGCCACGCGTACGTTCCGTGGTCACGCTAAGTCGGACAAGACGACCTCGAATAAGTAGCCGAGCAGGCCAGTAGGCGAGTAGCCGATTTGCGCAGACCCAAAGGTCTGCGTGCGGCGACGGTTTTCGGTCCGTGAACGAGCCGGCGAGGGCGGGTGGCCCGGAGCCGAAGCGAAGGAGACGAAATGGAAGCGAAGGCGATGGCGCGCACGGTGCGGATCTCTCCGCGCAAGGCGGACCGCGTGCTGCGGCTCATCCGCAACCAATCGGTCAATCGCGCGGAGGAGATCCTGGCGTTCACTGACCGGCCGATCGCGCAGCAGATCAAGAAGGTCCTCCACTCCGCGGCGGCGAACGCGAAGCAGAAGTTCGAGCAGTTGGACGAGGACACCTTGATCGTGACCATGGCGGTTTCGGGGGCGGGCCCCACGATGAAGCGGCTGATGCCGCGCGCGCAGCGCCGGGCTACACGGATTCTGAAGCGCACGAGCCATATCACGATCGTGGTCGGAACGCGGAAGGGCAAGAAGTAAGGTCTCGCGGCTAGAGCCTTCGGCCCGGCGATGGAGCCGGCTGATCGGCAGGAGGAATTTTGGGACAGAAAACGCATCCAGTCGGCTTCCGCCTCGGGGTCATCAAGACCTGGGACTCGCGCTGGTTCGCCAAGCGTCACTACGCGGACCTGTTGAGGGAAGATCTGGCCATCCGGAAGTACCTGATCAAGCGATTGGAGAACTCCGGACTTTCCAAGATCGTGATCGAGCGGCGGGGTGAGGAGAAGGTCGACGTCATCCTCTACACCTCGAAGCCGGGCATGGTCATCGGCCGATCGGGCGCACAGGTCAACCAGCTCCGGGACGAGCTCAAGCACGCCTTCAACCGGGAGGTCTTCCTCGACATCAAGTCGATCGACAACCCGGATGTGGACGCGCAGCTCGTCGGCGAGTCGATCGCGAAGCAGCTGGAGCAGCGTGTCTCCTTCCGCCGCGCGATGAAGAAGGCGGTTTCCTCGACCATGCGGTCTGGCGCCTTGGGCATTCGCGTCATGGCTTCGGGCCGACTGGGCGGCGCAGAAATGTCTCGCGTCGAGGGCTACCGCGAGGGGCGCGTGCCCCTTCACACGCTCCGCGCCGACATTGATTTCGCGCGGGTCACCGCGGTCACGGCTTACGGTGCGATCGGAGTCAAAGTCTGGATCTTCAAGGGTGAGATCCTGGACGGAATGAATCGGGCGAACACGCCGGAGAACCCGCCGCCGCCGCCGCGTCAGCCGCGGCACCAGCGGAATTTCTAGGGCGCGTTCTTCTCCCGGGCGCGCCATCGCTAGGACGCGCCTTGGACTCGTCGCGCACGCGTTTTCGTCGGCGTTTTGGAGCAGCGAGCTCACCATTGAGCGAGAGGGTCATTCGCGATGTTGATGCCGAAGAGGACAAAGTACCGGAAGGTGCAGAAGGGTCGCATGGGCGGCCTCGCCATTCGTGGCGGAGAGATCACCTTCGGGGAGTTCGGGCTCAAGGCCCTGGATCCGGCCTGGATCTCGAGCAAGCAGATCGAAGCGGCGCGTATCGCCATCAACCGCCACATCAAGCGCGGCGGGAAGATGTGGATCCGGATCTTTCCGGACAAGCCGATCACGCTCAAGCCGGCGGAAACGCGAATGGGAAAGGGTAAGGGTAACCCCGAGTACTGGGTCGCGGTGGTTCGTCCGGGCCGTGTGCTCTTCGAGCTCGAAGGGGTGCCTGAGGCCCTGGCGCGGGAAGCGCTACGGCTCGGCGCGTCCAAGCTGCCGGTGAAGACGAAGTTCGTCGAGCGCACGGGACACTAGCAGAGCCGCCCGAGCGAGTATCGGATCGGCGTTTCGCGAAGCGACCTAGGTCGCGCGCGCAGATGAAGGAGAACCGGAAGTGGGAACGACGACGAAAGCCAGCGCTTATCGCACTTCGAGTCGGGCTGACCTCGAGGCGAAGGTCAGCGCTCTGCATGTGGAGCTCTTCAACCTGCGCTTCCGGAATTCGATGAAGCAGGTCGAGGACCCGATCCAGCTCCGTCGCGTGCGCCGCGAGATCGCGCGCATCCTGACCGTGCTGAACGAGGACAAGAAGGGCATTCGGGCGCTGGGTCACTAGAGCGCTGGGTCACTAGAGCGCTGGGCCACTAGAGCACTGGGTCACTAGAGCACTGGGTCACTAGAGCGCTGGATCGATAGACGTTGGGTAGATAGAGGCTCGGCAGCTCGCCTGGCAGCGCGCCGGGCGGGTGAGCGGACCTAAGGCAAGCAGGAGAACGATCGATGGTCGAACGTGCGAATCGGAAGGTCCGCGAAGGCATCGTCGTGAGCAGCAAGATGAACCAGACGGTGGTCGTGGAGCAGAAGCGGCGGGTCCAGCACCCGTTGTACAAGCGCTACATCACGCTGACCAAGAAGTACTACGCGCACGACGCCAAGAACGAATGCAATATCGGCGACTTCATCCGGATCATGGAAACGCGCCCCATCAGCAAGCTCAAGCGGTGGCGGCTCGTCGAGATCCTGGAGAAGGCGCGGTAGGGAGTAGCAGGCCATGATCCAGCAACAGACGATGCTCGTGATCTCGGACAACTCCGGGGCGCGACGCGCCATGTGCATCAAGGTCCTTGGCGGCACCCGCCGCCGCTACGGAAGCGTCGGCGACATCATCGTGGTCGCGATCAAAGACGCCATTCCGGGTGCGGCAGTGAAGAAGGGTGACGTCGCTCGGGCCGTGATCGTGCGGACGAAGAAGGAGGTCCGCCGTAAGGACGGCTCCTACATCCGATTCGATCAGAACGCCGCCGTGATCATCGACAAGGAGAAGGAGCCGAAGGGCACCCGCATCTTCGGTCCGGTCGCGCGCGAGCTCCGGGAGAAGGAGTTCATGAAGATTGTGTCGCTGGCACCGGAGGTGATCTGATGGCGGGAAAGCGCGGCACCATCGTGAGCAGGACCTCCGTCGCCAAGCGGGTCTCGATCGCCAAGGGTGATCGGGTCATCGTCCTGTCGGGCACCGACAAGGGCAAGATCGGTGAGGTGCTCGAGGTCCTCCCCAAGGATGGCCTCGTGGTGGTCGAGAAGATTCGCCTCGTGAAGCGTCACGCCAAGGCCGGCCGGTTCGGCTTGCAGCAGGGCGGCATCATCGAGAAGGAAGCCCCCATCCACGCGTGCAAGGTCGCGCTGGTCGACAAGAAGGGCAACGGCACTCGCCTCCGCCGCAGCGGAGCGGGCAGGTCGAAGACACGGGTCGCGTCGACGACCGGTGAGATCTTCGATCGGCGGAAGGAGTAGCGAAGATGGCCAAGGCCCCGACGAAGACGCCGAGCAAGACGCCGAGCAAGGCGCAGGCACAGCCGCAGGGTGGAAAGAAGGCGGGCGGTAGCTCCAAGGGATCCGGTCCCAAGATGACGACCGGGCCGATTGACGCCCCGCCGCCCAGCAAAATCAAGGCGTACTACGAGACCGACGTGATCCCGGCTCTGACCGAGCGCTTCGGCTACACGAGCCGCATGCAGGTTCCCGCGCTCAAGAAGATCGTGGTGAACATGGGTGTCGGCGACGCGCTCCAGAACGCGAAGCTTCTGGACGGCGCGGCCGAGGAGATGGCGCAGATCACAGGGCAGCGTCCCTCGATCCGCCGCGCGAAGAAGTCGATCGCGAACTTCAAGCTGCGCGAAGGACTCCCGATCGGGTGCATGGTCACCCTGCGCGGTCCGCGTATGTGGGAGTTCCTCGACCGGCTCACGTCGATCGCGCTACCGCGCGTCCGTGACTTTCGCGGCCTGCCGACCCGGTCCTTCGACGGTCGCGGCAACTACACCTTCGGTCTGAAGGAGCAGGTGGTCTTCCCCGAGATCCAGTACGACAAGGTCGAGAAGATCCGCGGGATGGACATCACCTTGGTGACGACGGCCGGGACCGATGAAGAAGGGCTCGAGCTCCTGAAGGCGCTCAAGTGGCCCTTCCGGCAGCAGAAGTAGCGCATTCGGGGCGCGCGGCCACAGGGCGAGCGCTCAGAGCGTCCGAGAGCTAGGAGTCCGAGAGCTAGGGCTATCCAGCCAGGGAGTGAGCGAGAGTGGCGAAGAAGTCGCTGGTCGAAAAGTGGAAGCGCACTCCGAAGTTCGGCGTGCGGGCCTACAACCGCTGTGGACGTTGCGGCCGCCCGCGGGCGTACCTGCGGAAGTTCGGCATGTGCCGCATCTGCGTGCGCGAGCTGGCGCTGGTCGGACATCTGCCCGGCGTGGTGAAGGC
>CAZZAH010000036.1:7108-16623 GCA_964652115.1 uncultured bacterium
GCCAGACGTCGCTCCGTCACTCAGGCGGCGCGCGGAACGCGGAGACGGTAAGGTCCCAGGAGAACTCGTTCGATGAGCGTTACAGATCCGATTGCCGACATGCTGACCTGCATCCGCAACGCCTCGCAGGCGAAGCACCCGCGTGTGGACGTGCCCGCTTCCCGGGTGAAGGAAGAGGTCGTGAAGGTCCTGGAGCGCGAGAAGTTCATCAAGAACTACCGCCGCATCGAGGACAACAAGCAGGGTATCCTGCGCATCTACCTCAAGTACGACCTCGAGGCGGGAGCGATCATCTCCCACCTCAAGCGGATCAGCAAGCCGGGCAGGCGCGTCTACGTCGGCAAGGGCGACGTCCCCCGCGTGCGCAACGGCCTCGGCTCGGCCATTCTGTCCACCCCGCGCGGCGTGTTGACCGATCGCGAAGCGCGCGAGGGCGGCGTGGGTGGTGAGCTCCTCTGCGAGGTTTGGTAGTCGCTTTTCCGAATTGCGGGCGAGTTTGGTCGTTGTACGAGGGCGAAGGGGAAATAGATGTCACGCGTAGGTAAGAAGCCGATTCCGATTCCGAAGGGCGTCACCGTATCGATTGCGGAAGGCCTCGTCTCGGCCAAGGGTCCGCTCGGTGAGCTCAGCTTCCAGACGCGGCCCGAGGTCGCGGTGCACTCCGCCAACGGCGTGGTCGAGATCGAGAACCTTCGCGGAGTTGCCGGCGGTGCGCTGCACGGCACGACCCGCACGCAGGTATCGAACATCATCCAGGGTGTTGCCACTGGATTCAGCCAGGTGCTCGAGATCGTCGGCACCGGCTATCGCGCGGTGCTGGCCGGTCGCACGCTCGAGATCAACATTGGGTTCAACGCGCCGGTCAAGGTGGCGCTTCCCGATGGCATCTCTGCCGAGGTCACCGACAAGCCCCCGAAGATCACATTGAAGGGCAGCCGGAAGGACACGCTCGGGCAGTTCGCGGCCAACATCCGCGGCATTCGCCCGCCGGAGCCGTACCTCGGCAAGGGCATCCGATACGAGGGCGAGCAGGTGCGCAAGAAGGCAGGCAAGTCGGCCGGTTGATCGGTCGCGGCACCGGATTTAGTGGACACGAGTCATGGGAGACAGGGCATGAAGTCGATCGCTGAAAGAAGAATGCGGATGCGGATCCGCCGCCACCTGCGCATCCGGAAGAAGCTGTCCGGCACCGCGGAGGTGCCGCGCCTCGCGGTCTTCCGCTCGAGCAAGCACATCTATGCTCAGCTGGTCGACGATCTCGCCGGCATCTCGCTCGGAGGCACCTCGACGCTCGACCCCGAAATCAAGGGGAGCCTCAAGGGCCTGAAGAAGTCGGAAAAGAGCAAGGCGGTCGGGAAGCGCTTGGCGGAGATCGCGCTCGCCAAGGGACTCGAACGCATCGCTTTCGATCGTGGCGGTTACGTCTATCATGGCCGGATCAAGTCTCTGGCCGAGGGCGCCCGCGAAGGCGGCCTGAAGTTCTAGCAACGGAGGAGCACTAGAGTGAGAGGCGATAGGCCCGAGAGAAGAGAGCGCTCCGATTGGAATGCCCAGCCCGAGTTCACGGAGCGGGTCATTCACATCAATCGCGTCGCCAAGGTGGTCAAGGGAGGCCGGCGCTTCAGCTTCAACGCGATTGTCGCGGTCGGCAACCAGTCCGGGCGGGTCGGCATCGGACTCGGGAAGGCGAACGAGGTTCCGGACGCCATCCGCAAGGCCGGTGAAGCAGCCCGGAAAAACATGGTGACCATCCCTCTGATCAAGGGCACCATCCCGCACACGATCATCGGCCAGTTCGGCGCCGGTCGCGTGCTGCTCAAGCCGGCCTCGGCCGGTACCGGGGTGATCGCCGGCGGAGGCGTCCGCGCCGTGCTCGAGGTGGCGGGCGTCCAGGACGTGCTCACGAAGAACCTCGGCAGCTCCAACCCGCATAACGCGGTCAAGGCAACCATGTCCGGACTCACGTCCCTGCGGAACGCGTCGATCGTCGCGAGAATGCGCGGACTCCCGGTCAGCTACTTCATCGGCTCGAAGAAGAAGGCGCAGGTGGTGGATGAGCAAAATGCTCAAAGTCCGGCAAATTCGTAGCGGCATCAACTGCCTCGAGGGACACAAGCGCACCATCCGCGCGCTCGGCATTCGCCGGATGCAGCAGGAGGTCACGGTCCCGGACAATCCCGCGATGCGGGGCATGGTCCGCATGGTGCGTCACCTCGTGACCGTACAGGAGATTGACGGATGAAACTGACAGACCTGAGGCCGGCGAAGGGTGCGGTCAAGAAGCGGAAGCGCGTCGGATGCGGCACCGGTTCCGGTCACGGCGGCACGTCGACCCGTGGACACAAGGGACACAAGTCCCGGTCCGGCGGCGGCAGCCACAGCTGGAGCGAGGGCGGCCAGATGCCCCTTCAGCGGCGACTGCCCAAGGGTGGCTTCAAGAATCCGGGCCGGATCGAGTACCAGGTCGTGAATATCGCCGAGCTCGCCGTCTTCGACGCGGGCACCGAGGTGACCCCCGCGCTGATGCTCAAGCATCGCTTGGCGCGCCGGGCCACGCGTCCGATCAAGCTGCTCGGCAACGGCGACATCGATCGCGCGCTCAAGGTCAAGGTTCACGCGGCGTCGGAGTCGGCGTTGGAGAAGCTCAAGGCGGCGGGAGGCAGCGTGGAGCTGCTCACCTCCTCTAAGGGAAAGGACTGAGACCGTGGTCTCTAGCCTGTTCCAGGTCTTCCGGGTCCCCGAGCTCAAGCGGCGCATCCTCTGGACGCTGGGCTTGCTCGTGGTCTATCGATTCGGAAGTCACATTCCTACTCCCGGGGTCAATGGCGCGGCGCTAACGGCGTGGGCGCAGTCGACCGCGGGTGGGAACACGCTCTTCCACCTCTACGACCTGTTCGTGGGGGGGAATTTCCATAAGGCGACGATCTTCGCGCTCGGCATCATGCCGTACATCAGCGCGTCGATCGTCCTTCAGCTCTTCGGCGCGGTCATTCCCTTCTTCGAGCGCTTGCAGAAGGAAGGGGAAGAGGGCCGCAAGAAGATCAATCAGTACACGCGCTACGGTACGGTGGGATTGGCCCTGATCCAATCGGCCGGCATCGCGGTCTTTCTGGCGAGCCTGAACAATCAGGTGCCGGGGATCGTGCCCAATCCGGGAATCGGCTTCAAGCTACTCTGCATGTTGACGATGACGTCGGGCACGATCTTCATCATGTGGCTCGGCGAGATGATCACGGAGCGCGGCATCGGAAACGGGATCTCGCTCATCATCTTCATCGGGATCATCGCCCGCTTCCCGAACGACATGATCAACAGCGTTCGGATGGTGCTGAACGGCGGGCTCCACCCGCTCTACGCGGCGCTGATCGCGGCGATGATGATCGGCATCACGGCCTTCGTGATCTTCGTGAACCAGGCGCAGCGCAGGATCCCGGTGCAGTACGCCAAGCGGATCGTCGGACGGAAGATGTACGGCGGGCAGACCACGCACATCCCGCTTCGGGTCATCACCGCGGGCGTGATCCCGATCATCTTCGCGCAGTCGATCGTGATCTTCCCGAGCACGCTCGGCACCTTCTTCCCGGAGAGCGATGTCGTTCAGACGATCGTGAACATCTTCTCGCCGGGTCATCCGGTGTACATGATCCTGTACGCGGCGCTGATCGTCTTCTTCACCTATTTCTACACCGCCATCATCTTCAATCCGATGGACCTGGCGGAGAACATGAAGAAGTTCGGCGGCTTCGTGCCCGGCATCCAGCCTGGGAAGCACACCGCGGAGTACATCGACCGCATCCTGCTTCGGATCACGCTGCCCGGGGCGATCTTCCTCGCGATCATCGCCATCCTTCCGGATGTGCTCATTCGATACGGGAACGTGCCGTTCTACTTCGGGGGAACGAGCCTCCTCATCATCGTGGGCGTCGCGTTGGACACTTTGCAGCAGATCGAATCCCACCTACTCATGCGGCACTACGACGGCTTCATGAAGAAGGGGCGGTTGAAGGCTCGCACGCGTTAGCGTCGAGTGGGTTCGATCCGGCGCGAGACGCAGGTTTCGAGATAGGGGCATCCGGGGTCGCGGTCGAAGAACGCACCTCGAGGCGGGGAGGCCCGCCGGCAGATAGGCCAAGGCAGCAAACGCCGCCAGCGGTGACTGTCGGCAGGAGCGCCCGCCAAACTCGGCTGGAGGCCGAATGCGGTTCGTGCTTCTGGGAGCGCCGGGCTGTGGCAAGGGGACGCAAAGCGCCCTCCTGCAGAAGAAGTTCGGCATTCCGGGGATATCGACCGGAGACATCCTGCGCGAAGCGATGGCGCAGGGGACGGCGGTGGGAGAGAAGGCCAGGGCCTACGTCACGACCGGAGCCTTGGTCCCGGATGATGTGATCCTGGAGATGGTGGACGAGCGGATCGATCAGGCGGACGCAGCCGTGGGGTTCATCCTCGACGGTTTCCCGCGGTCGATTCCCCAGGCCGAGGGCCTGGACGGATTCTTGGGCAAGCGGGGCTGGAAGCTCGACCGGGTGCTCAAGATCGACGTGCAGAAGAAGGCGATCCTGGAGCGGATGACCAGTCGTCGCGTCTGCCCGGGCTGCGGTGCGGTCTACAACATCCTGACCCAGCCGCCGGCCAAGCCGGGGATCTGCGATCGGTGCGGTTCGAAGCTCGTGCAACGCGAGGACGACACGGAGGAGACGGTGCGGAAGCGGCTGAATGTCTATGAGTCGGCCACCGCTCCTTTGATCGATTACTACGACGGGAAGGGTCTCTTGAGCATCATTCACGGCGATGGAGCGGTCGACCAGGTCTTCGCGCAGATCGTCGACGCTCTGGAGAAGACCCGGAGCGGGCGCTAGTCGATGATTCGCCTTCGCCGAAAGGAAGAGATCGACAAGATTCGCGAGAGTGCGCGGATCGTGGCCGAGGCGATCGACCTCTCCGCCGGTCTGGTTCGACCGGGGCTGACGACTCGGGAGCTCGACCAGAAGATCGAGGAGCTGATCCGATCAAGGGGGGCAACTCCCTCCTTCATCGGCTATCATGGCTATCCGGCCTCGAGCTGCCTCTCGGTCAACGAACAGGTAGTGCATGCCATTCCCGGCGACTACGTCCTCAGGGAGGGCGACATCGTCGGGGTGGATATCGGCGCGTTCAAGAACGGCTACCACGGCGACGGTGCCTTCACCTTCGGGGTGGGCAAGGTCAGCGAGAGCGCGCTGCGCCTCATGGAGGTGACGCGCGAGTGTCTGACGCTCGGAGTGGAAGCGGCGCGCGCCGGCAATCGAGTCGGGGCCATTGGTCACGCGGTGCAGGCGCACGCAGAGAAGAACGGATTCGGCGTGGTGCGCGAGCTGGTCGGACATGGAATCGGGGAACGCCTGCACGAGGAACCGCAGGTGCCGAACTATGGACGGCCGGATACGGGGCCTACCCTGCGGCCGGGCATGGTCATCGCGATCGAACCGATGATCAACGAAGGGACGCACGAGGTCGAAACCCTCGCGGATGAGTGGACGGTGGTCACCCGTGACCGAAAGCTCTCGGCTCACTTCGAGCACACCGTGCTCGTGACCGAGAGCGGCCCGGAGATTTTGACCGTGCACGCGATGATGGGGTCGACCCGCTCGTAGGCGGCTCGACTCGGAGCAAGAAGGAAGGCACTGCATGAAGGTGAGAGCTTCGGTCAAGAAGATCTGTGAGCACTGCAAAGTCATCCGGCGCGAAGGTGTGATCCGCGTGATCTGCAAGAATCCGCGGCACAAGCAACGTCAGGGCTAGACAGCTTCACGGTTAGCCGGAGGTCCGTAGCGAGCGTCGAGATCGGAGCGGGGACGCTTCGAGTCGACAAATGGAGGTTTCAAGTTGGCGCGTATCGCAGGAATCGATCTCACGAATGAAAAGAGGGTCGAGATCGCCCTCACCTACATCTATGGGATCGGCCCGGCCACCGCGAAGAAGATCCTGGAGACGACCAAGGTCGATCCGGGAAAGAAGGTGAAGGCCCTGTCCGAGGACGAGGCCGGCCGGCTTCGCAACGAGATCGAAAACCACTACCGCGTCGAAGGTGCGCTCCACACCGAGGTGGGGATGAGCATCAAGCGGCTGATGGACATCGGCTCGTACCGCGGGCTTCGCCATCGCCGCAATCTTCCGGCCCGTGGTCAGCGCACGCGCACCAACTCGCGCACGCGGAAGGGTCCGAAGAAGACGGCCGGCGCGCTCAAGAAGAAGGTTCCGGTCAAGAAGTAGGTCCCGGTCCAGATCCAGCGTGCTCGAGAGGTCGCGCTTCCATGAGGGAAGCAACGACCTGGAGCACGCGAGAGTGTGAACGCTCTCCCGTGATTGGTTCGAGAGCGAGAGTTCGAAGAGTCGTAGGAGGAAGCCCAGGTGGCCAAGCCCGTTAAGAAGGCGAAGAAGAAGGAGCGGAAGGTCGGGTTGACCGGCGTCGCGCACGTGCACGCCAGCTTCAACAACACCATCGTCTCCATCACCGACATGGACGGGGGAGTGATCTCCTGGTCGAGCTCCGGCAAGGCCGGGTTCAAGGGCTCGCGCAAGAGCACGCCGTTCGCCGCGCAGGTCGCGGCCGAGGGCGCGGCGAAGGACGCCTTGGGCCAGGGCATGCGTCGACTCGAAGTGTTCGTCAAGGGACCGGGCGCGGGTCGCGAAGCCGCGGTGCGCGCGCTGCAGGCGGCGGGGATGGAGATCACGGCCATCAAGGACGTGACGCCCATTCCTCATAATGGTTGCCGGCCGCCGAAGCGGCGCCGCGTTTAAGGGTTGCCGGCCGCCGCAGCGGCCCAAGGTTTAGATTTGCCGGCCGCCCCAGCGGCATCGCGTCAACAGCAGGAGGAAGTGGATGGCCCGTTATCTTGATGGCAAGTGCCGGCAGTGCCGCCGCGAGGGGATTCGTCTCTATCTCAAGGGCGATCGGTGCTACACCGACAAGTGCGCGATCGAACGCCGCGCCTACGCCCCCGGCGAGCACGGCAAGGATCGGCGCAGCAAGCTCACACCGTACGGCCAGCAGCTGCGCGAGAAGCAGAAGGCACGCCGCATCTATGGCATCCTGGAGAGCCAGTTCCGGAACTACTTCGCCAAGGCGGAGCGCCGGAAGGGGATCACGGGCGAGAACCTGCTGATGCTGCTCGAAACGCGGTTGGACAACGTGGTGTATCGCCTCGGCGTCGCCCCCAGCCGGAACGCCGCGCGTCAGGTCGTCCGTCACGGCCACATCCTGGTGAACGGCCGGCGGGTCGACATCCCGAGTTATGCGCTCCGGGTCAACGACACCATCACGGTGGCCGACGCGAGCCAGAAGATCCCGGCGATCAAGGACACGGTCGCCAATCGGCGCCGGACCGAGATGCAGACCTGGCTCGACTTCGATGAGCGGAACATGATCGGCCGCCTGCTGAAGCTGCCCTCCCGCGAGGAGATTCCGGTTCCGGTCCAGGAGCAGCTGATCGTCGAGCTCTACTCGAAGTAGTCGATCGGACAAGAGAGAAGAAGGCGGCGAGCGCGCGATCCACGGCGCCCGCCTTGCGCGGCCTGCGTGGTGTGGGCCAGATAGAGTGGGCCGCATAGGGCGGACCGCATCCGGGCCAAGGAGGAATATCCCCTCATGAAGTGGAAAGCACTGCAGATGCCCGAGAGGATCGTCTCCGATGAGTCGGTGAGCACGCCGACCTTCGGTCGCTTCATCGTCGAGCCGCTCGAGCGCGGCTTCGGAACCACGATGGGCAACGGACTTCGTCGGGTGCTCCTCTCCTCCCTCCAGGGCGTGGCGGTGACCGCGCTTCGGATCGGTGACGAGAGGGTGCGCCACGAGTTCACCGCGGTCCCGGGAGTCCAGGAGGACGTGACCGACATCGTCCTCAACCTGAAGCAGATTCGCTTCAAGCACCTGGGCGACGGTCCGCGCCGCGGCGTCTTCCAGGCGAAGGGCCGGAAGGACCTGAAGGCCGGTGACCTCGAGATCTCGAGCGACATCCAGGTCTTGAACCCGGAGCTCCTGATCGCGACGGTGAACAAGGACGGGGATCTCCGCCTGGAGATCGAGGTCGCTGCGGGTAAGGGTTACGTCTCCGCCGACGAGCAGCCGGGCGCCTCGGATCGACCGATCGGATGGGTCACGGTCGACTCGCTCTTCTCGCCGGTGACGAAGGTGAACTTCCAGGTCGAGAACACGCGCATCGGACAGCGCATCGACTACGACATGCTCTCGATCGAGCTCACGACCGACGGCTCGATCTCGCCGCAAGACGCCCTCTCGATGGGCGCCAAGATCATGCGCGATCACTACAGCCTCTTCATCCGCTTCGAGGAGACCTTCGAGGAGGAGAAGGAAGAGGTCGTCGACGAGGAGTATCTCCGCATCAAGGAGCTGCTCGAGAAGAGCGTCGACGAGCTGGAGCTTTCGGTTCGTTCCGGCAACTGCCTTCGCGCCGCGAAGATCAAGTCGCTGGGCGACCTGGTGCAGAAGTCCGAGGCGGAGATGCTCCAGTACCGCAACTTCGGCAAGAAGTCGCTCAAGGAGATCTCGGATCTCCTGCAGACGATGAACCTTTCGTTCGGCATGGACGTGTCGCGCTACCTCGGGCCCCAGGCCGCGCAGCCGGCGACGGTCAGCGTTCCCTTGGCCGACGATCTGGACGACGACCTCGACGCCGACCTCGGCGATGACGACCTATAAGAGGACGGGAGAGAGAGCATGCGACATCGCGTAGACCACAGGAAGCTGAGCCGTACGGCATCGCACCGGAAGGCCCTCCTCCGGAATCTCGTCACGGCGCTGTTCGAGCACGAGCGCATCGAGACCACCGTGGCGAAGGCCAAGGAGACGCGGCGCCTGGCGGAGCGGCTCATCACCAAAGCGAAGCGAAACGATCTGCACAGCCGCCGCTTGGTCGCGCGGGTCGTGCGGAGCGAGACGATCGTGAAGAAGCTCTTCGACGACATCGCCCCTCTCTACGCGACGCGTCCGGGCGGCTACACGCGCATCATGAAGACGAGGAATCGTCTCGGCGACGCCGGCAAGATGGGCATGCTCGAGCTGGTCAAGTCGGCCGACCAGAAGGCCGCCGATCGCCGTCGGAAGGAAGAGGCCAAGACGACCGAGGCCCCGGCCGCGAAGAAGAGCGGCGGACTCCTCGACCGCATCCGCGGCAAGGCCAAGACCACCGAGGGCGAGTCCTGAGCGAGGCTTCACGGACGCGTGCGGGCGAATCCCGTGACGCGTCCGAGCGACCCACGAATCGAGGGAGGCGGAATTCCGCCTCCCTCTTTCTGTACTCCGCGAGAGTGGTCGTCGTGGTCGTTGCTCTGTTCGCTGGGGCGTTGAGGCTATCCAACGGGTCGACCGCCCCGCTCGCCACCGACGCGGCCCCTACGGTCGTGGTGAAAGCGGACAGCGCTGCCTCCACCATCACGCCGACGACAACGCCGTGGAGAGCGATCTGGGTCGTGCGTGACCGTCTGCGCTCGAAGGAGTCCGCGATCGAGGCGGTGCGTGG
>CAZZAH010000037.1:0-1902 GCA_964652115.1 uncultured bacterium
AGCCTCGATGGGCTCGAGCGTGCCTTTCTCGCGGTGCCCCGGGATCGCGCGGCGCTTCACGCGATGGGCCGCGCGGCGCGCGAGACGGTGGCCCGCGCGCGTCCAGGCGAGGCGAGCGTCGCCGCGTATCGACAAGCCTATGCACGCGCGATGGCGCTTCCGCAGCTTCCGTTCGACGCGTGGAGCGAGGTCGCTTCTCGTCCACGAGCCCTCGCGATCGTCGCCCATCCCGATGACGAGACGCTCTGGATGGGCGGACTACGTCTGCTCTATCCCTGGTGGGACTGGACGATCGCGTGCGTCGCTGCGACCGCCGACTCCCCGCGCGGACGCGAGCTCATCGCCGTCGTGGAAGCGGCCGGCGCGAAGTCGATCCTGCTCGGCTTGCCCGATGCGCCGGAGCGCGATCTGTCGGTCGAGCTCGAGCAGACGATCTCCCAGCTACCGATCGAGAGCTTCGATCTTCTCTTCACGCACGGCTCGCGCGGGGAGTATGGACACGCGTTCCACGTCGCCGTGCATGACGCGGTGTTGGATCGCTGGAAGACGCTTCGGTCCGGCGGCGCGGCGACCCCGCGCCTGTTCGCCTTCGCCCCGAGCGACGGCGGCATCGAGGTCCGCTTGCCCCCCGTCCTCTCCGCGCGCAAGGCCACGCTGCTCGATCACTATCGAAGCGAGGGCCGACGCGTTCGTCTGCAGGCGCACGCGCAGCGGTCATCGGGCGTTGAACGCTTCGAAGAGCAATGCCCGTGAGCGCCGCCGCTCCGCTTCGCATCCTCGCGCTCGTGCCGCCTCCGACGGAGGGGCTCCGCGTTTCCATCACGCCCCTCCTCCATGCGCTCGGTCGCATCGCTGATGTTCGCTTCGCCGCACCCCCTTCGTCACCACCGCGCCCCGGCGAAGCCGTCCCCTCTGTGGCCGAGCTACGAGCGCGGGCCTTCGGCGAGGAGTCGATCGATTGGATCGCGCTCTCGGATCACGATCAATCCATCTCCGCGGACTGGAAGGATGTGACCACCCCGCGGTTTGTCTGGATCGACGATGCCTACGTCGCGCCGGTCGAACGCATCGCCTGGCTCACGCGCGTGGCGCCTCGCCTCGCCCTCTTCACGCAGTGGCGATGGGCGCGCTTCTACGCCTCGGCCTTTGACGGCGAGCCGCTCTGGCTTCCCCACGGCGTCGATGGAGCGGTCTTCCATCCTCCGGTCGCGCCGGCGGAGCGTGACATCGACGTGCTCCTCTACGGACGCCTCGATTCCCGCGTCTATCCGTTTCGTGCACGACTGGCGCGCTTGGTGGAGCGCCTCCACGACCGGAGGGTCCTCGTGGTTCCGCATCCTGGATACGGGGGCGCGGGCGAACCGGAGCGAACGCTCGCCGATCTGCTCCGTCGTAGCAGAGTGGCCCTGGTCGACGGCACGCGTCACGCGCTGCTTCTCCGTCGATACTTCGAGGTGCCTGCGTGCGGCGCGCTGGCGGCGGGAGAGATTCCTCGCGATCACGCGGAGAGCATCGGCGATCGGGTCTATCCCCTCAATCCGCGGATGACCGACGCGGAGATCCTGCACGGGATCGGTCGCGCGGTCGAGGCAGCCAAGCGCCGCGGAGCGGAGCTCGATCGACACGCGCGACAGATCCTCCGAGAGGAAAGCAACGACGCCCGCGCGGCCGTGCTCCTTCGAGCACTCGAGCGGGCGTCGGAAACGATCCGTCGCGGCGAGTGAAACGCTATGGCCCCGCAACCCAATCGGGCGGCACGACCCGGACGTCGATCGTATCCGACGTCGCTCCGACCGCTGACGCGATGACGTATGCGGTGCCCGTCTTGCCCTGTGAGGTAAAGAGCCCGTTCTGGTCGACCGTGCCGAGCACGATCGGAAGCTGCGGGACCTCGAGCCCCCA
>CAZZAH010000037.1:2002-16539 GCA_964652115.1 uncultured bacterium
TCGGTGTCGTAGTGATGGCGGAAGCGAAGCTCCGCGTTGGCCGCGCCGGTCAGATCGAAGCTCGGGGTGATCTCCGCCGAGATGTTGCGGTTGTCCGCGTAGAGGCCATTCGGCGAATCGGTGAGGGAGCGGTGGCCGGAATACGCGTCCCAGAGAGTGTCGCCCTGAGCGCCCAGGAGCGACCAGCTCACGAGCGCGCCGAGCACCTGCTTGTCGTCTCCCGAACCGTTCTGGGGAATTCCGTTCGCGCCGCTGTTCCACGCGACGGCGGTGAGCTGCTCCGTATGTTGCGGCAGTCCACCGGGCGAGATGCGCGCGCAGGCGCCGTGAATGAGGTTGTTCCCCACCGGGACCTTGATCGTGACGTAATCGGTCGAGAGGATCGTGGCCAAGGCGGGATCGCCACCGAACCACGCCGCGCCGAGCAGCACGGCCGCGCCTGCTCCCAGCAAGACACGAAGGGCGGACTGGAGCGGAACGCGCGTGGGTCGAGCCATGGCTACCTCCGTGATATGTCGGATAAGGTCAGAGAAACGCCGCAAGGATAGCGGGTCGCGTGTCCGAGGGTCAATGCAATGCAGGCCGCGGCGGCCCGACCCGACTCCTGTGCTAAGTTGACCGCTATGAGCAAGCGACGTCCACTCCCCCTGCCGGTGGAGGAAATCCCGTGTGTCCTTCGCCTGCCCGAGCTCAAGCCGCCGCTCGATTGGCAAGCGCTCTTCGGACGAAGGTCGGTGGTCGAGCTCGAGATCGGCGCCGGCAAGGGGCTCTTCGTTCGGTCCGCCGCGGCCGCTCGAACCGAATCGGATTTCCTTGCGGTCGAGCGCGCGGCCAAGTATTTCCATCGCGCGGTCGAACGGATCCATGAGGCCGAGCAGCCGAACGTGCGCCTCGTCCGAGCCGACGCCTTCGACCTCCTCACGCGATGGGTGCCGGCGGAGAGCGTCGATCATGTTCACGTCTACTTCCCCGACCCATGGCCGAAGCAGCGGCATCACAAGCGTCGCCTTCTTCAGCCCGCGCTCTTCGGGTTGATCGCGAAGGCGCTGAAACCGGGCGGGAGATTCTGGTTGGGTTCGGATGTCGGACCGTACTTCGAGACCGCGGTCAAGCAGGTGGACGCGCTCGGCCGATTCACGCGGGAGCCTTGGCCGGAGGACGCGCCCGATCGCATTCACACCAGCTATGCCTTGAAGTACATCCGCGAGGGGCGCGAGCTTCACTACGCGCGCTTCCTTCGACTCGAGTCGGGCGCGCCGATCGGTCCGCGTGAATCGACCATTAACGCCGAAGGGGGATCGAATGGCCGACCATAGGGCCGATTGGCATCAGTACTTCATGCAGATCGCTCGGGTCGTCGCCACGCGCTCGACCTGCGATCGGAAGAACGTGGGCGCGGTGGTGGTCCGCGATCGGCTGATTCTCTCGACCGGCTACAACGGATCGATCCGCGGCATGCCCCACTGCGATGAGGTCGGCCACATGATGGAAGACAACCACTGCGTCGCCACCGTGCATGCCGAGGTGAACGCGATCCTCCAAGCGGCCAAGAACGGCGTTCGGATCGACGAGGCGGAGATCTACATCACCGCCAGCCCCTGCTGGAATTGCTTCAAGGCGGTGGCGAACGCCGGCATCCGGCGGATCTACTATGGGGAGTTCTACCGCGACGATCGGATCTTCCGCGTGGCGGAGCTCCTGGGCTTGGAGCTGGTCGACCTGACCGCCTCCTAGCGCTTCCGGGGCGAGGGAGAGGTTTAGAAGCGGGCACGCAAGGACGATGGAAAGGCGAAGGCCCCGGCCGCAAGCAGGCCTTCGCAGGGCAAACCAGGGAGTACCTCGAGAGGAGGAGGCGAGATGGTGTTCGATCCGTTCGGTCGGCTCGAAGATGATCCGGAAGATGGTGGCGAGGAGCCGGCCAAGGAGAAAGAGAAGGACTCGGGTCGCCTGTCCAGCAAGCTGATGAAGGCGCGTTCGATCCTGGTCTCCGAGCCGATCTCGAGCCATCTGGCCCAGAAGATCTACCAGCAGCTGCTTCTGCTCGAGCTCGACGATCCGGACAAGGCGATCACCGTCTTCGTCAACTCGCCCGGCGGAGAGGCGGACAGCGGCTTCGGCATCTACGACATGCTGCGCTTCGTGCGGCCGCCGATCAGAACCATCGTCTGCGGGCTCTGCGCGTCGGCGGCGGTCATGGTCTTTCTGGCCGGCGAGAAGGGCCAGCGTCTGACCCTGCCGAACAGCCGCTTCCTCCTCCATCAGCCGTCCTCGGCGAGTATGGGGCAGGCGTCCGACTTAGAAATCGCGTCGCGCGAGATCCTGAAGCTAAGGGAGCGCTACAACGAAATCGTGGCCCTCGAGACCGGGAAGAAGCGCGAGCAGGTCGACGACGATGCCGACCGCGACTTCTGGATGACCGCCTCCGAGGCGGTGGACTACGGCCTGGCGAATCGCGTGGTGACGACGCGGCAAGAGCTGGGCTAGACGACCCAGCGCCGGCAGCAGCTGGAGACTCTTAGATAGCGAAAGGCCCCTAGACAACAAAAGGCCACGGTGGCTACCACCGTGGCCTCTTTGCTTGGCGTTCCTGCCTGCCTAACGCGCTTGCGGTCGGTGTCAGGCTTCCTGAACTCTGGCTTTCTGAAAACTGGCTTTCTGAAATGCTGTGGAGCTGATCGGGATCGAACCGACGACCTCATGACTGCCAGTCATGCGCTCTCCCAACTGAGCTACAGCCCCGACGAATCGTTGTGGATCCTACCGGCCGCCCCCCCGCAGGGTCAATCCCAGAACAGGGTCAATCCCTACGGCCGACTCGCCAATGCTTGCCGCCCGGCGGCGGGATCCTTAGACTCCGGCTTCGCTCGCGCCCAAGGCCCGAGCAACGCCGGAGTGGTGGAATGGCAGACACGCTGGACTCAAAATCCAGTACGAGTTGATCGTGTGTGGGTTCGAGTCCCACCTCCGGTACCATCTTCATCGCGTGATGCGATGCCGCGCGAAATCCTACCCGTTCGCACCCATGTCTTCCGGATGCAGTCCCACGTTGGTCGCGATCTGATTCCATCCCAGCGGCTCGCGCAGATAGACGTCGATCACGCGCAGACGATAGCCCTCCTCGCGACCGAGCCGGTTCTTCCCCGCGATACGCGCGACGTAAGGGACGATGGCGATGTCGCCGTAGAAGATCGCGTCGAGCTCCAAGATTCGGTACTCCTGGAACTGCATCGAGGCGATCGCGCCCTGCGCGCCTCGCATGTAGGCATCGATCCCTCGACCGATGGAACCGGAGCGAAGGCTGAAGCCGCGCCAACTCGAGGTGTGCGTGCGACGCAGCATCGACAGATCCTTCTGACGATAGGCTTCGAACACGCGGAGGATCTGCTCGCGAATCGCTTGGACGTCGGCGGCTCGGGTCTCGGCCGACTCCGGCTCATGCGGACCGCGCGCGCCGAGCCAGCCGCGCAGCTTCCACTCCGAACCGACCCGACGGAAGGTTAAGATCACGCGCCCCGAAAGATATGAGGGCGAACCGTCCTCGCCGAGACCGCGTTCGGCGATCCACCGGTTGTGCACGATGCCGATGTCTTCCAGCACTTGGTGACCGACGACGATGTGGGTGAAGCTGGTCAGCCCCTTGCCTTCGGCAAAGAACCGGTGGAGCGGTTCGACACCTCCGGCCTCCGGCACCGAGGGTTCTTCGCCCTCCGGCATGGAAGGATAGCCTTCCACCGCGACTTGCGCGGCGACGATGCCCGCGAGCCCACCCTCTTCCCCGCTTCGCAACGCCTGCCAAACCCGTTCGCTGACTTCGAGAAGTTCGTTCCGTTCTTGATCGCTCATGACCGAGTGCTCCTCGCCTCGCAGAAGGTAAGTGCCGGGTAGGACGACGCGAGACTAGTGCCGTGCCGAAGGCCGGTCAACTCGCGGAGAGCCGCGTTGACTTCTTCGCGTACGAAATCGAAACTGCGCGCCATGCTTCCGATCGCTTGCCTCATTCGCGAAGGAATTCCGCTGGCCGCTCACACCTTCTGGAAGATCGGAGGCCCGGCGGCGCGCCTCGCCGAACCTCGCACCGAAGCCGAGCTCCTCTTCTGCCTCTCTCGCGCGCGCGAGGAAGGATGGCCCCTGCTCGCGCTCGGCGGCGGCAGCAATGTCCTCATCTCCGACCAGGGCTTTCCCGGGCTCGTCGTCATCTACGGCGATGAAAGTGAGAGTACCGCGCGGAAGGGTGATCGGCTTCGGTTGCGCTTGGGCTCGGGTGCGCTCCTCGCTCCGGCCGCGCGGCGATGGGCACGTCAAGGTTGGGCCGGCCTCGAATGGGCCGAAGGGATCCCGGGCACGATCGGCGGCGCGATCGCGGGGAACGCCGGGGCGTACGGCGGCGACATCGCGAGCACGCTCCGTTCGGTCGAGGTTCTCGCGGATTCCGCGCGCTTCGAATCGTGGACCGTGGCGGACTGTCGATTCGCGTATCGAAGGAGCGCCTTCCGCGACCTCGCGCCCGAGCAGGCTTTCGTCAGCGCGGCAACCTTCCTGCTTCGCGCGGACGATACGGCGGCGCTGACGGCGCGCATGTCCCGCATCGGAGCGGAGCGAAAGGCGAAAACGCCGGGTGGGCTCTCGTGCGGATCGGTCTTCAAGAATCCGGAGGGAGGCTCGGCCGGGCGCTTGATCGAAGAAGCGGGGCTCAAGGGCGCGAGCGAGGGCGCCGCTCAGGTGTCCGAGGTCCATTCGAACTACATCGTGAATCGCGGCGGTGCCCACGCCGCCGATGTGGTTCGCCTGATCGAGCGGATTCGAGAGCGCGTGCGCGAGCACTCGGGCATCCTGCTCGAACCGGAGGTGCGCTTGATCGGGCCGATGCCCGCGCTTGATCCGGCGCCCTAAAACTCCGCAGTAGTGGCGCGCTAGTCCCCTAGCGAGCGATACGGTTCGATCGCGCCGCCGATCGGCAACACCATCTCGAGCACGATCGCCGGATTGAGCAGGCCGAGACCACTCAGCGTCTCCGGATGAACCTCGCCCAAGATGCCGATCCTCTCGCCCGATTCGCCCAGCATCCACGCCGCGCGCCCCGGAATCAGAAAGGGCACCTCGGCCGGGGCCAAGCGAAGCGGCATCCTCCACTCACGCACGATCGCCTCGCCCAGAGCGCGCACCTCCGCGAAGCCGACGTGCGGGGACACCTGCCCCAGCGCAAACTGCCGCGACTCGCGCGCACCGGTTTCGGCGCCGGGATCGACGAAGGTCACGTCGCCGAGCTCGAACAACCGCTGCGGCAAGGGATGGTGCCGATTCCGCGCGAAGGTCGAGAGGATGCCGGGCAAGAGCCCCGTGCGAAGCTGCGTCTGCTCGTTCGTGATCGCGTTCTCGAGCAGCGCGGTGCGCGGATGCGGCGGCAGCCCGAGGCGCTCGTCGGAGGTCGCGTGCGAGGTCAGGACCAGGCTCGCGATCTCGTGGAAGCCGAGGCCCAGGAGCACCTCACGCGCGCCCTCACTCGCGATCTCGCGCGGATGCTCGACCCCGACCGTCATGGTCGGCACGAGCGTGCGCGGGATGCGGTCGTACCCGTAGGCGATGGCAACGTCCTCCATCAGGTCGCGCTCGTGGAGGATATCGTTCCGATAGGCCGGCACCTCGACCGTGAAGCGCGTGCCTTCGCGCGAGGCGATGCCGTGACGCATGCGAAGGAGCAGCTGCTCCACCGCGTCGGCCGAAAGATCGAGGCCGAGCAAGCGCGAGGTCCGCGCGCTGTCGAGCGTCGCCACCTCGGGCGCGAGATCGGGCGTGACCCAAGTGCGCGTTCCGCCCTTGTCGTCGGACGGGCCCGCGATCTCGACCTGCTTCAGCACGAAGCTCGGATCCATCTCGAGGAGCGAGGTCACGAGGATGCTGAGCGTGCGGTGCACGATGCGCGCGCCGCTCCCGGTGACGTCGATGAAGAGGCGACGGCTGCCGAGATGGACCTTCGTCTCCTCGCTGTTGATGATCGGCGGCATCGAGAGCACCGCGCCGTCCCTGGTACGAAGAATCGGATACCGATCGAAGCCCGCGAGCAGATGCGCGTAGGCGACCCCCTTGGGGTGCTCTGCCAGGATCTGGCGCAGGCTGCGCAGTCCGTCCGGCGCCTTCTCGGTCGAACCGAGCGGCACGAAGCGATAGCTCGGGTCCTCGGTCGTGTACTCGAGCGCCGGTTCATTCGCGCCCGGAAGCGCTCCCAACGCATCGAGGTCATAGACGCCGATCGACGCGTGCTTCCGATCTCGACCGATCGCCCAGTGCAGGTTCTCCTGGAGCTTCATCAAGATCTTGATTCGGTCGTCATCCAGCCGCACCTGCTCGAGCACGGCGCAGGCGATGAACGGGCGCAGACTGGTCGCGCGACGCACCGAAGGATCGACCCGCAACCGTAGCGCGACCCCCTGCGGCGTGTAGCGCTTGAGCCCGGTCTCGACCTCGAGCAGGCCGCGAAGCCCACGCGCCAAGCCGGCGGGATCGAAGAGATCGGGCCGCACCGCCAGGAGCTCCATCCGGATCACCTCGATCGGCGGCAGCTCGCGCACGGCATCGGGCCGATCGCGAAGCTCGCGGTCGCATCGATCGCAGCGCGGCGGCACGTCTTCCTTCCCCGCGAGCTCCATCACGAAGCCGCAACCGGCGCACTGCGCGCGTCGCAGCGAGGCGTAGCCTTCGACGTCACAGCCGATGTTGCCGAGCAGCGCGAGCAACGCGTCGCTGTCGATGTCGCGGCCCAGGCGGGCCTTGAGCTCTTCGACCGGAATCCCGATCACCGGCATCGCGGCACCCCCTTCAACCACTCGGTGTCGGCGAGGTAGAGCTCGCGGATGTCCTTCAGATCCAGGAGCAGCATCGCGAGTCGCTCGATGCCGAGTCCCCACGCGAGCACCGGCGCGGTCGCGCCGAGCGGCTCGGTCACCTCGGGACGAAAGATCCCCGCGCCGCCCATCTCGAACCAGTCCTGCTTCTCCTCGTGCCAGATGAAGACCTCGACCGAGGGCTCGGTATAGGGAAAGAAGCCGGGCCGAAAGTAGTACTTCGAGAAGCCCATGCGTTCGTAGAAGGCGCCCAGCGTGCCTAGGAGCGACGAGAAGCTCGCGTGCTCATCCACGATGATGCCGTCGACCTGAAGGAAGATCGGCAGGTGCTTGTAGTCGATCGCCTCGCGCCGGAAGACCTTGCCGAGGCAGAAGATCTTCCGCGGCGCCTTCGGATCGTTCGCCAGCGCGCGGATGGTGGTGGCGGTGGTGTGGGTGCGAAGAACGTTCTTCTCCGCCTTGGCCGGGTCCCAACGATACTGCCAGCCGATCGAGCCGGTGGTGCCGCCGTTTTCGTGGGCCGCTCGCACCCGCGCCACCAGCGCTTCGTCCTTCGGCAGCGGCGAACGGCCCGGGCTCTGCATGTAGAAGGTGTCCTGCATCTCGCGCGCGGGGTGATCCTGCGGCTGGAAGAGCGCGTCGAAATCCCAGAACGATGATTCGACCCAAGGTGAGCTCGACTCGGTGAAGCCCATCTCCAGGAAGACACGGCGCACCCGATCGATCACCAGCTGCAGAGGATGTCGCTTGCCTGGATGACGCGCCTCGGTCGCGAGGGAAATGTCGTAGGGCTTGAATCGAACGTCGCGCCACTCGCCGCTCGCGAGCATCTCGGGCGTGAGCTGCGTCACCTCGCGCTTGGCCGCGACGCCGGACGACGCCACCTTCCGCCCTTCGTTCGTGAGCGCCACGTAGCGGTGCGTCTTCTCGCGGATGTCGAAGAACTTGTTCCGCGCGCCATAGAGCTCGATCACCTTGGCCGCATCGACGCCGTGCGCCGCGAGCTCTTCGGGTGACCAGCGGCCGCCATCGGCCAGCAGAGCGTTCGCCTCCATCGGTCCATAGGGCCGCGAGAGAGCGGCACGGCCCTCGTCTGTGATCTCGAGCTCCGGGCCGGCCTTTGTCCACCAGCGCAGCGTCGAGCCCGGCTTCATCGACTGCCCGACCTCCTTCGCGTCGAGCCCGGTCAGCGCCGGAAGCTCGGCCATCGCCGCGCGCCCGCGCTCGGAGAGCACGCGAAGGACCTGCCACTCCGGCGGACCGGCGGCGAGGTATTGGCGTCCGTACTCGGTCGCGCCCCACTCGCTGAAGCTCTCCTCGCGAATCGTGGCGAGGCCCGCGCTCTGCAGTTGCACCGCGGCGGCCGCGACCTGCGATTGATCGAGGCCGAGCTCGCTCGCGAGGTCGGGGACCCGCGCCTCATCGCGAGCGGCGAGGGCGGAGATCACCCGTGCCTGATCCGGTGTCAGCTCCGCGCTCATGCCATGCCTCCCAGCACATCGCGCATCCGCTCGAAGAACGACTTTTGCACCTTCGGCACTTCGTTGCCCACGATGCCCGCGAGCTTCTCGTAGACCTTCTTCTCTTCCGACGAGAGCTTCTGCGGCACCGCGATCAGAACGCGCACGAAGAGGTCCCCCATCTCGCCGCCGCGAAGCGCGGGCAGTCCCTTGCCTCGCAGACGAAGCTGCGCCGCGTGCTGCGTGCCGGCCGGGATCTCGAGGCGCACCAGCCCGGAGAGGGTCGGCACCTCGACCTTCGCGCCGAGGACCGCTTGGTGCGGATGAATCGGCAGGTGATGCAGAAGATGCTGGTCGTGACGCTCGAACATCGGATGAGGGCGCTCGCTGAAGAGCACGTTGAGGTCACCAGCCCCCGCGCCGCGCACGCCCGCGTCGCCGCGCCCGCGGAGGGTCATGTAGTTCCCCTCCATCACCCCCGCCGGAACCTTGATCTCGACCGTTTCCGTCCCCGCCGTGCGACCTTCGCCGCCGCAGGTCTTGCAGGGGTCCTGGATCATCTCGCCGGTGCCGCCGCAGACGGGGCAGGCGGACACGTTGATCATCTGACCGAAGAAGGAACGCTGCACCTGGCGAATCTGGCCGGTACCGCGGCAGTGCGCGCAGGTCGACTTGCCGCTGTTGGAGGTGGTGCCGCGTCCGCTGCAGGTCTCGCAGACCATCTGCTTCTTCACGCGAACGGTCTTCGTCACCCCGGTCGCGATCTCCTCCAGCGTGAGCTCGATCCGGATCTGGCGCGTGCCGCCTCGACGCTCGCGCGCGGCACCGCCACGCTCGTCGTCGTAGTCGAAGCCGAAGCCGCCGAACTCCTGCATGAAGCGACGGAGCGCTTCCGAGAGATCGACCCCTCCGCCGAAGCCGTAGGCGCCACCACCGGTGCCGGGTTGTTCAAAGGCGGCGTGACCCATGCGGTCGTAGGCGGCGCGCTTGTCGCCGTCCTTCAAGACCTCATAGGCCTCGGTCAGCTCCTTGAACTTCTCCTCGGCGTTCGCCCGGTCGGGATTGTGATCCGGGTGATACTTCTTGGCCAAGCGGCGGTAGGCGTTCTTGACCGCCTCGGGGTCCGCGTCGCGCTGGACCTCGAGCACCTCGTAGTAATCGCGTTTCGCCATGCCTCTTTCTCGTGTTGATCGGCCTGGAGCGCCAGGTCGACGGATGGATTCGGGTCAAGGTATCGACCCGGGATCAGAGTGGTCAAGGGCGAGGAATCGCTTCGCGCGAGGGATGACCTCACTCACCGCGATGTTTGAGCACCGCGGTCACGGTCAGCCAGAGAATCCTGAGGTCGAGCCAGAGCGACCAGTTCTCCACGTAGTAGAGGTCATAGCGCGTGCGCTCCTCGATCGGGACGTTGCCGCGAAGCCCGTGCACCTGAGCCCAGCCGGTCACGCCCGACTTGATCCGATGCCGATCGCGGTAATCGAGTACGCGGTCCTCGAATTGATGCACGAAGAAGGGGCGCTCCGGCCGCGGCCCGACCAGGCTCATCTGTCCAAGAAAGACGTTCCAGAGCTGCGGCAGCTCATCGAGGCTCCACTTCCGCAAGAAGACGCCGGTGCGCGTGCGCCTCGGATCGCCCGACTGCGCCCAGACCGGGCCGCTCTCCTTCTCCGCGTCGACCCGCATCGAGCGGAACTTGTACATCGGAAAGGCGCGACGATCGCGGCCCATGCGATCTTGGCGAATGAAGACCGGACCCTTGGAGTCGAGCTTCACCGCCAGCGCGAGCAGAAGGAAGAGCGGCGAGAGCACGAGCAAGAGGAGCGTCGATGCCACGAGGTCGAGCGTCCGCTTCACCACGCCGTTCCATCCGATGAGCGGCAGATCGCGCAGGTGGAGCACCGGCATTCCCGCGATTTCCTCCACCCGCACGCTTCGACCCCAGAGCGGCAGGAGATCCGGCACGAACTGAAAGTCGAGGTCGAGCTCCTGGCACTGCTCGAAGACGACGCGCAGAAGCTCGGGCTCCGGCGTCCGCGGCGCGAGCACGATCAGATCGAGGCCGAGCGCGGCGGCGGTCGTTCGGATCTCCGTCGCCTGACCAAGCAGCGGGCCCATGCGCAACTCCTGCGCGTGCGCCAACGCCTCGGCCGCCTGCGGACGGAGCGGCGGCGCCTGCTCCTCGCGCGCGCGATAGCTGCCGGCGAAGAGATGCGGGTAGCTCGAGTTCGCCAGAGCGCTCACCAGATGCTCGGCGATCGGGCTCTCTCCCACCACCGCGAAGCGGATCGGCCGAACGCGCGACCAGCGATGCACCACGCGCGGAACGAACGCGCGACCGAGGAAGCAGAGAATCGCGGAGAAGCTCCAGATGAACGGCACCGCCAAGCGCGAGAAGCTCGCGCCGCGATAGAAGAACGAGAGCGCCGCCACCCCGACCATTCCGAAGAGCAGCGCGCGCAGCAGGTCCTTCGGCGGATGCATGGTCCGTCCGCGCTCGAGTCGATAGAGCCCCATCGTCTGGAAGAGAGGAAGCCAGACCAGCGCGGTCGCCGCCGCGCCGGCAAGATAGAGCGCGAGCCCGGGAATCCCCTTGCTCGCAGGAATCCAGCTTGCGAGCGGAGAGTGGAAGCGCACCCAATAGCCGAGCACGAATCCGCCGACGATCGCGAGGAGATCGCTCATCATCCACGCGGCCTGAAGCCAGGTGCCGCGCTTGTTCCGCTCGACTTGACCCATCGTTCTACCTGCTTAGCGGTAGCCGGTCGAGAACGCGCGGGGCGCTGGGATTTTTCGCCGCTTCGGTCAACCAGACGTCCACTTCCCGCTCGAATCGGTCGGGGCCGAAGCGAAGGACGCCGTTCCGAATCGCCGACGCGTCGAACGACATCTGCTCGAATCGAAGGATCGCCGCCGCCAACGCTTCCGCGGTCGGCTCGGCGAAGAAGACGCCGCTCTCCGGGGATCGAACCGTCTCGAGCAGTCCGCCTCGCCCCAGGCCGATCACCGGAGCGCCGGTCGCCTGCGCCTCCACCGGCACGATGCCGAAATCCTCCTCCCCCGGAAAGAGGAGCGCACGGCAGCGACGATAGTACTCGCGCAGCGGCTCGGCCGGTAGCCAGCCGAGGAAACGGACATTCGACGGAGCCTCACGCATGAGGCGCGCCCGTTCCACGCCGTCGCCGACGATGACGAAGGGGCGCGGCAACCGTCGCGCGGCCTCGAGCACGAGGTCGATCCGCTTGTAAGGCACGAGCGCCGTCACGACGAGGTAGAAGTCTTCACGCTCCCCGGCCGGCGTGTAGTAGTCGATGTCGACCCACGGATGAATGATGCGCGCATCGCGCCCGTAGTAACGCCGGATGCGCTTGGCCACATGGGCGGAGTTGGCGGCGAAGCTGTCGACACGCGCGCTCGAGACGGCATCCCAGAGGCGAAGCTGGCTCGCGATGAAGGGAAGGATCTTCCCCGCGAGTCCCCCGACTCGATCGCGACCGAAGTACTCCTCGTAGCTGCTCCAGACGTAGCGCATCGGGGTGTGGCAGTAGGTCAGGTGCACGGTGCCCGGATGCACCACCACTCCCTTGGCGGCGCAGTGGCTGCTCGAGAGCACGAGGTCGAAGCCCCGAAGGTCGAAGCGCTCGATCGCCGCCGGGAAGAGCGGCAGGTAGCGCTGGTAGCTCTTTCGCGCTCCCGGAAGCGACTGCACGAAGGACGTGTGAATCGTATGCCGTTCGATCTCCGCGCTCACGCTACCCGGTACATGGACGAGGGTGTAGACCGGCGCGTCGGGAAAGCGGCGACAGAAGGCCTCGAATACCTTCTCCCCCCCGCGCATGCCGGTGAGCCAGTCCTGAACCAGCGCGACCTTCATCGCTTCGATCTCGGCATTCAGTCGAGCTCCATCAGAAGGTCGGTCAGGATCGCGTTCGACACGAAGTAGGCGCGCGGCGTGAAGCGGAGATGCGTGTCGGTGCGCTCCAGCCACCCCTCCGCGATCGCGCGATCGAGCCGTGCTTCCAGGCGCGGGCGAATGACGTCGGGGATCAGCTCGGTCAAGAGCGCGCGCTCGATCCCCATCGTTCGCCGAAGCCCGAGGAAGAACCACTCCGCGAGCACGCCACGCGAATCGATGCGCTCCTCCTCCTCGCGCGGCAGGCGTGCTTCCGCCAGCGATTGACGATAGCGATGAAGCGAACGCGGGTTGGCCCAGCGCCGGTTCGACCGATGGCTGTGCGCCGCCGGACCCAAACCGAGGTAGTCGCCGCGGACCCAGTAGTTCTGGTTGTGACGGCTCTCGTGACCGGGGCGCGCGAAGTTCGAGATCTCGTACTGCACGTGGCCGGAAGCCGACAGACGCTCGCGCAACCAGGCGTACTGTTCCGCCACGTTGTCATCGTCGGGCAGCGATTCCGCCGAGAGCATGAGCGAACGCGCGAGCTTCGTCTTTCCCTCCAAGGTAAGGAGGTAGGCCGAAACGTGATCGGGCTCAAGCGCGAGCACCGCTTCGACGGTTGATGCCAAGCTTTCGAGATCGGAGCCGGGCAACCCGTAGATCAGATCGATCGCCACACTCGCGACGCCGGCTTGACGCAGCTCCTCGATCGCCCGGCGTACTTCGGCAGGTCCATGCGGTCGCTCCATGCGAGCGAGCTCGGCCTCATTCATCGACTGAATGCCGACGCTCACCCGCGTGACCCCGGCCGCGCGATAGTTGGCGATCTTCTCTCGATCGAGTGATTCGGGATTCGCCTCGAGCGAGATCTCGGCGTCCGGCGCGAGCGGGAAGCGCTCCCTAAGACCTGCGATCATCCGCGCCATGTCCCGCCCCTCGAGTTGGGAGGGCGTGCCGCCGCCGAAGAAGAGCGAGCGAAAGCTCTCGCCCCTGAAGTCGCCCGCGTCGACCGCGAGCGTCGCCTCGCGCAGCACATCATCGACGAAGGCGGCGCGCGACTCCGGCTTCCCGATCACGACGTAGAAATCACAGTAGCTGCAGAGATTCCGGCAGAAGGGGACGTGGACGTAGATCCCCGGCCCCAGAAGCGCGCGGGCGTCGATCCGACTCGGCGCGGCCGCTTCGGTCAGCGAATCCACCGGAACATCCGCTCGGGACGGAGGCGCTTGATGGTGAAAAGGCGCTTGGGGAAGGACGCCTTGTCGTCCCACGAAACCGAGAAGTAGGTCACCCACGCGCGGCCTCGCACCAGATCGAGGTTCACCGGCCCCCAGAAGCGCGAGTCCCAGCTTTGGTCGCGGTTGTCCCCCATCATGAAGAGGCAATGCGGCGGCACCTTGAACGGTGCCATGTTGTCGCGCACGCCGGGATCGGGGCGAGCATCACGATAGATCGCGTAAGGCTCGGTCTTGGGAACGCCGTCGACGTAGACCTGCTTGTTCCGCACCTCGACCGTCTGTCCCGCCACCGCCACGCATCGCTTGATGTAGTCGATCTTCGGGTCCTGCGGGAATTGAAAGACGATCACGTCACCCGGCTTGGGATGCGAGAGTCCGGGCAAGCGAACGTTGGTGAACGGAAGCTTCGCCCCATAGAACATCTTGTTCACGAAGAGGAAGTCGCCCGGTAGAAGCGTCGTTTCCATCGAGCTCGACGGAATCTGAAAGGCCTGAAAGGCGAAGGTCCGCACCAGGATGAAGATAACGAGCGCCCAGATGAGCGAGTCGAAGGTCTCTCGCGCGCTGCTCTTGGGCTTCTCTCGCAGTCGATTCGGTTCCATCATGCCGCCGCGGTCCCGCGCTGCATCCTCACTCCTTTCCACCGTCACTCTTGGCTCTTGAGCAGGGCCAGGAAGGCTTCCTGCGGCACGTGCACGCTGCCGATCTGCTTCATCTTCTTCTTCCCTTCCTTCTGCTTCTCGAGCAGCTTCCGCTTGCGTGAGATGTCGCCGCCGTAGCACTTCGCGGTCACGTCCTTGCGAAGCGCGCTTACGGTGGACCGGGCGACGACCTTGCCGCCGATCGCGGCTTGGATCGCGATCTGGAACATCTGACGCGGGATGAGCTCGCGTAGCCGATCGACCAGATCGCGCCCCCGCTCATAGGCCTTCTCGCGGTGGACGATGATCGAGAGCGCGTCGACCTGCTCGCCGTTCAAGAGCACGGTGAGCTTCACCAGATCCGACTCCATGTAGCCGATCCACTCGTAGTCGAGCGTGGCGTAGCCGCGGCTGATCGACTTCAGCTTGTCGTAGAAGTCGTAGATGATCTCGGAGAGCGGCAT
>CAZZAH010000038.1:0-11130 GCA_964652115.1 uncultured bacterium
CCCGTCCCGCCACCAGGTCCACCGAACGTGTCCCTGGGAGCCCGGTAGAACCCGCCGTCGAGATCCGACACTGGTGTTCCGATGGTCGGTGCAGTGCGATCCGTGACCAGGCCCCGAGCCGGAGCGATCACGGGGAGGGCGAAGAGGCAGGCAAGGAACATCACCAAGACGAGCGCTCTTAGTGATCGAGTGCGAGAAGCCGTTTGCATACTTTTCCTCCCGTCGACTTCCCCCGGGTGGGCGACAAGCCGTTCGGAAACGCCACTCGACGTGGCCTGGAGGATCAACGAATTCAGCAGGTCGTAGAGTCGCGTGGAGAGCGTACGCGCGGCCTCGAAAGGCGGTCAAGGGTTTCCTCGGGAGCGCTCGAGCTGCAGCTAGAGAAGGTAGTCCTCGAGCGGGATTCGAGTCGTTGCACTCACGGAGGCGGGCGCCTCGATGGGACTGACCTCGCCCTGAGGGAGCGGCGCAACGGGACTCGTCCCAGATGAAGCGAGCGAAGTGAGCAATCGCTGAAGAGTGACCATCGGCTCCCGCTCTGCGGGTGCGAGCGTGTAGGCGCAACGCTTCCCGAGACCCTCTTTGCGAGCCCAGCCCGCGGCCACGAGCACGGCGAGGTGATGGCTCACGAGCGGTTGGGACAGACCGAGTAGGTCCACCAGCTCTCCGACGCGGTACGGTCGCACGCGCAGGCACTGGAGCAGACCAAGACGGGTACGATCGCCGAGCGCGGCCGCGGCCACCCGCAACTCCTCGAGCAGGGCTGATTCCGCGTTCACGTCACCTCCACCGAGCCGTTACGTGTGCTGTGCTATCCTACCGCTTCGGCGATCCGGGATTGACGCGAATGTCGTCCGACACCATCCACCCGATGCGAGAGACCTTGCTCGTGCCTCTCCCCGCGAAGATCTGCTTGCTCGGATTGACGGCCGAAGAGATGCGCCGATCCGACCTGCTCGGCCAATACCCTGCCTTCCGGTCTCGTCAGGTGCACCGCTGGATCTACGGCCGCGGCGTCAGTCGATTCCAGGACATGACCGATCTCCCGACCGACCTTCGCACCACGCTCGACGAGCAGTACTCCCTCGAGCTCGATCAGGTGGAGACGATCACCCCCGGACGCGACCGCGAGGCGTACAAGTTCCTCTTCCGATTGGACGACGGCCGGCTGATCGAGTCGGTGCTGATCAATGCCGGCGCGAGGCGGACGATCTGCGTCTCCTCGCAAGCCGGCTGCGCGTATGGCTGCACCTTCTGCGCGACGGCGACGATGGGGCCTGGCCGGAATCTGACGCGGAGGGAGATCGTCTCCCAGGTGCTCGGGGTGCGGCAACACATGCGGCGCGAGGGCTTCGGGGAATCCCACAACATCGTCTTCATGGGAATGGGCGAGCCGCTGGCGAACCTGGAGAACCTCATTCCGTCGCTCGAGTTGCTTCAAGCCGATGAAGGCTTGGGAGTCGGAAACCGCCGGATCACCGTGTCGACCGTGGGCCTTCCGCCCAAGATCCGCGAGCTATGCGATGCGCCGATCAAGGTTCGACTCGCCTTCTCGCTCAATGCCACCACCGACGAGGTGCGCGATGAGCTGATGCCGGTCAATCGCCGGTATCCGTTTCGTGAGGTGTTCGAAGAGCTGAAGCACTTCCAGAATCAGAAGAGGGTGCGCGTGAGCCTGGAGTACGTCCTCCTCGCGGACGTGAACGATTCCGATGAAGATGCGCGCCGACTCGGCGAGTTCTCTCGAGAGCTCAACTGCCGCGTGAACGCGATCGTCTACAACGCACATCCGGCCTCGCCGTACCAGCCCTCTGCTCCGCTGAGGATCTCCGCCTTCGTCGAAACGCTTTCGAGGATCGCGCCGCGGGTCACGGTCCGGTACAGCAAAGGACAGGACATCCTCGCCGCCTGCGGACAGCTCTCGACCAAGTGGCTTGAACGAGGTCCCGGCGGCGTCAGCGCGCCATGATCGACGCCCCAACAGGGCCAGCCCCTCGGATCCGGCCTTCGACCGGCGGAATGAAGCTCTCGACGTCGCTCTTTCTCCTCCTCCTTCTGTCGGGGTGCCTGCCGCTGCTGCTCGTTCTCCTCGCTGGATGGTTGCCGCTGCGGCAGCAGCTGCGGCTTTGGACGCTCCCCTCGGTGGAACGAGCGCTCGATGCCTCGCTGCGCGCGAACCGAGGCACCTTCTTCGCGATCCGGAGGAGCCTCGAGCGCCGCGCGCGAGCGGAGTCGCCGACGCTAAGGCGGCTCGCGGCGGAGCCCGACAGCGGCGCCAGGAACCACGCGCTCGACGGTGTGATCGAGCGACAGCAGGTCGACCTCGCGCAACTCTGGGTGGAGCGGAACGGTCAGTACGTCTGCGTAGCGTCGAGGTCCCCCTTCGGGCCTCTGCCCGCGCGCGGAACGGTGTCTCCGCCGGCGCGCGATCCTCTTCGTGTCGGGCCCGCACCGCCACCCTGGGTCCCGCTTCGCGGAGCCGAAACGAACTGGGTGGGCGTGCCGATCTTCACCGAGAGCGGGTCGGGTACGAGCGCGGCGCTCGTGCTCGCGTCTGCCGTAGGACCGGGCTACTTCGACGGCGTCGAGGGCGCAACCTCCGGGCTCTCGTTCTATCGCCGACTGGAGGAGGTCAGCTCGCTCCTCCGCACGGGCTATCTGCTCCTGTTCACGGTCGCGGCGTGTGGCGCGTTGGCGGTGAGCCTGCTCCTCGCTCGTCGCGTCGCGCGTGGCGTCTCCCAACCGGTGGAGCAGCTCGTCGCCGGCATGGACGCGCTCGGTCGCGGACACGCGATCGACCTTTCGGTCCGCACTCGCTTCCCCGAGATCTTGGCCTTGGCCTCGGCATTTCGTTCGATGGGCACCACCCTGCGCGACTATGAGGAACGGCTTCGAGAGTCGGAGCAGGTGAAGGGCGCGAGAGAGACGGCGCGCTTCGTGGCGCACGAGATCAGGAACAGCTTGACCCCGGTGAGAGCCTCCGTGAGCGTGCTCGAACGGCGAATCGCGGAGCTGGCGCCGACGGAGCGTGATCGCGCGAGGCGTGCGCTCGACCTGATCCAGCATGAGGCGGAGCGAATGACGCGCCTGGCGTCGGCCTTCAGCGAGTACGCGCACATGCCGGCGCCGGCGCCGGAGTCGCTCGACCTGTCCGAGCTTCTCGCTCGGCTGGCTCAGACGGAGGTGTCGGAGAGCATTGAGGTCGACAGTCGTCTGCCCGAAGTATCTCAGCGCGTGCGCGCCGACCGCGACCAGATCGAGCGCGCCTGCCGAAACCTGATCAAGAACGCGGTCGAGGCCATGCCGGAGGGCGGAAGGTTGCGCATCGAGCTTTCTGACGAGCTGGACGGAGTTCGCGTGCGCATCGAGGACACCGGTCAAGGGATGGATGCGGAGACGCTCCGCCACGCGCTTCAACCCGGTTTCACGACCAAGCCGAACGGAACCGGGCTCGGTCTCGCGCTCGTTCGCCGGACGATCAGCCAATACGGTGGGCGCTTCCACGTCGAGAGCGAACTGGGACAAGGGACCACCTGCGAACTCTGGCTGCCGGCCGAGCGCGCGGGGGAATCGACTCTTCCTCTCGCCACACAATCCGACCGGGCGCGCCTCGAGTCGCGCTGATCACGGAGACCTATGCCGAACAGAATCTTGATCGTGGACGACGATCCGGGCATCCGTCAGGCGCTGGTCCTTCTCTGCGAAGAGCAGGGATCCTATGTCGCCACGGCGGCCGCGGGCGCGAATGAGGGACTGGCTCGACTCGAGCGGGAGCAGATCGACCTCGTGCTCTGCGACGTGGCGATGCCGGGCAAGGACGGACACGCGTTCCTGGCCGATGCGAAGCGCCTCCATCCCGAGATCCCGGTCGTGATGATCTCCGCGCACGCCGAGCTCGAAACTGCGGTGCGGGCGGTTCGCGCCGGAGCTTACGACTACCTCACCAAGCCGATCGATGAAGCGCGACTCTGGACCACGATCGCGCGCGCCCTCGAGCTCAAGCGTCTGGAGAAGGACTACGGAGCTCTTCGCGAAGCGGCGCGGGATGATCTCGATCTCCTCGGCGAGAGCGACGCGATGACGCGCCTGCGTCGGGAAATCGATCTCGCCGCGCCGACCGACGCCCGCATCCTCATCCTCGGCGAGAACGGCACCGGCAAGGAGCTGGTGGCGAAGCTTCTTCACGAGCGGAGCACGCGCTCGGACCGTCCCTTCCTCAAGCTCAACAGCGCCGCCCTCCCGAAGGACCTGATCGAGAGTGAGCTCTTCGGGCACGAAGCCGGCGCCTTCACCGGCGCGCAAAAACAGAAGAAGGGGAAGTTCGAGCTCGCCGACGGCGGCACCCTCTTCCTCGACGAGGTCGGCGACATGGCGGCGGAGACGCAGGCCAAGCTGCTGCGCGTCCTTTCCTCCGGCGAGATGGAACGCGTCGGTGGAAGCCGCACCGTGAGCTTCGACGTCCGGTTGATCAGCGCCACGAATCGCGACCTGGCCGAGGAGATCGAGGACGGCCGATTCCGCGAGGACCTCTTCCATCGCATCGCGGTCATCCCGATCCGCGTGCCGGCGCTTCGAGAGCGCGGCGCGGACATCGAGATGCTGGCGGGACACTTCCTGGAGCAGTTCGCGACGCGTTACGGACGCAGGCCCCCCGAGCTCGAAGCTCAGGCACGTCGCTTGCTTCGAACGTACAACTGGCCGGGGAATGTTCGGGAGCTTCGGAACGTGATGGAGCGCATTTCCATCATGCACAGAGAGCCGACCCTCACGGTCGATCAGCTCGAATCGCTTCTTACGTTCCGTCGCTCATCGCTCGCACCCGGAAGCACGACCGCTCCGCCTGGCGCCACGACCGGACTGGCTGAACAGTGGCGCGCGGAGCACAAAGCGGAAGAACGCACACGCGTCGAGCAGACCCTGCGTGAGGCGGGCTGGAACGTCACCTTCGCCGCGGAGCGACTCGGCATCGATCGCGCATCGCTCCACCGGAAGATGAAACGCCTGGGGATCGCGCGCCCGGGCCGGCCCACCGACGAACCATGACGCAGGCGCGGGATTGGACGCCTCGATCACAGGATGTGAGCAGGGCGCAACAGCCGCTCGACGTTATCTGACAGGAGGGCATGATGCTTGGCACTGGTTGGGCGGCGCGAACGATGCGCGCGGCCGTGATTCTCCTCGCACTCGGCGCGTCTTCGATCGCGCAGGCCGCGCTCCTCGCGATCGACGAGCCTCTCGCGCTGCGTTGGGATCAGCCTCGATTGGGAACGCACCGCCGGGTCTCCGCTGGAGCCGACCTTCCGACGGAGAGGGACAAGCCGTTCATCCCGGGGCTCGATCCGATTTGGGCTCCTGGAATTCAGCACAGCGTCGACTTGGACGCGCGCTCGTCGCTCGGCATCGGTGGTGGGGCGGCGGTGAATCGCGTCGATGGGCTCTCCATCCTCGCGCGAGAGGTGGTCGAGAACCGCGGCGCCTGGGTCCCGAGCCTACTTTTCTACGAAGGGTACGGCACCGAAAGCAAGGAATGGTCGGGAGCGGCCGAGCTGCGCATGCGACCGGGCGCACGCCACGTCAACATCGGCGCTCGCTGGGCGGATGAAACCTCGGCCTTTCTTCATCCTCGTTCGATCCTGACCGCGCAGGAGTCATTCGCCGCCGCGTCCCTGCTTCGAGAGGACTTCTTCGACTATCTGAATCGCCGCTCTCGCGCCGCTTACATCACATGGACGCCGAGCCCAGGCACCGGCCTCGAGCTCCTGCGCTCGCAGGAGGAGCATCACTCGCTCGAGCGCGTCGTCTCCCGTTACGGGCCCTTCGGAGGTCACAAGCGTTTCCGAACCAACCCGACGATCGAGGAGGGGGACTGGAGCCTGCTTCGCGTGCGCGGCAGCCTGAGCCAGTCGCGCCGGAGAAGGCTCGAGGACGACACGCCATGGCGGTCGATCTCAATCGAAGCGCAGTGGGCCGGAGGAGCGATCGGTCGCGGCGGCACCTTCACCCGGCTGTGGGCGGAGCATCGCGGTGGCGCATCGCTCACCCCGAATCAGTCGGTCGGCTATCGAGTGAGCGGCGGGTTCACCCCGGTGGGAGATCGACGCGAGGACGGGTCGAGGCTCCCCGCGCAGTGGCAATTCCAGGCCGGTGGCATCGGCAGCCTCCGCGGGCATAAATTCCAGGAGTTCCGCGGCGACCGACTCGGCCTCGCGACGTTGGAGTATTCGATCGATCCGGGAGACGCGATCAAGACCGTGCTCTTCCTCGACGGCGGCATGGCTTGGAATGAAGCGAACGACGTATCGGGAGGAATCGCCGGCAGCGGCCCCCTCGCCCTGGACGGCGGAATTGGTGTGGCACTGGGAACGCAGGGACTTCGTGTCGACGTCGCCCGGGACCTGCGAAAGCAACGGGCGCCGGCGCGTGTGACCGCGCGGCTCAGCCTGCCCTACTGAGGCATATCTGAAACTCGCTTGCTGCTTACTCCTGCTGCTCGCGCCCACCGGGGCGCGAGCGCTGACGCTCGCCGCCGCTCCGACCGACTCGAGCGCCATCGTCGCCGTGCTCGAATGGCCGGAAGCGCTCCCCGACTTCATCGCGGAACGGCTGGAGCGTGGCATCCCGTCCACGCTCGGCGTCCAGTTCGATCTTTGGCGCGATCGTTCGGGTTGGTACGACACGAACGTCGCGACCTGGGTCTACGAAGCGCAGCTGCTTCGCGATCCGTGGACCGGTAGCTACACCGTTCTGACTCGCGACGCGATGGCCTCCGCGGACTCGCTCTCCGAGCTGACCGAGATCGTTACGCACCTCCGCGTCCCGCTTCCCCTCGAGGCGGAGCGGTGTGATCCGGAAGCTCGATTTCGGCTGGTCGCGACCGCTGTGGTGAGGCCCTTGACCGCGCGAGACCTGAAGGAGGTCGAGGCTTGGTTGAGCGGAGAGCTCGGAAGCGGACGCGGCGCGTTGTTCGGGATTCCGCGAGGGCTCTTCGGAATCGTGCGCGACCTGACCGGTCTCGGCGATCGGAAGGAGAAGACGCGATCCGCGCAGTTCCGACTACGCGCGCTGCCGAGCGGAGGGATCGAGGTCACGCCTCTGGAAGGGAGCTGAGCCCGGCGCGGGCCTTAGCGCAGGACACGAAGGGGAAGCACGATCCCCTGGCCACGATCGTCCGTCCATCTGACCCAGTACGCGCCCGCGGGCAACGCCGCGCCCCGCTCCGTGCGTCGCGGCAGCTCGAACGTCAGATCTAGTCCGGAGGAAGCACGTGCGCCCATCGAGGCGACCTTCCGACCCATGGCATCGAGGAGCGCCGCCTCTCCCACTCGGATCGGATCAGCCGCGCCGAGAATCGTGATCGTCCCACCCGGGAAAGCGGGATTGGGTGCCAACCGGGGCGAGTTGGCGGCCAGCATCGGCTCGCCCGCCACCATTCGATGGAAGAATTCGACGAGGCCTGGAACGCTGTCAGGCGGCTGAATCCGATTGTTCTCGATCGATCCATCCCCTGCCGCCAGGTCGCCGCCAAAGAGGACTCGGAAGTCCTCGGCAAAGATCTCGTGCGGCCGATTCGCGTGGACCGACGACTCGCTATAGGTCGACGAATCGGCGATGCCGCGCAGCTCCGCGAATCGGGCCCAGCTGCTGCTATCCGAATCGGGCATGAAGTGGCGATGCACCGCGTGCCCGATTTCGTGCGCGAGCAAGAAGTGCACGTGGTGCGGCTCCAGCGGACGAACGCCGGGGCTGATGTAGATCACGCCATTGCCCGCGGAGGAGGCGAGTTGGCCGGCCCGCGGGAAGGGAAGCACGTAGATGTCGACGTTGAGCTCCCGCATGAACTCCGAAGGGATCTCCATCAAGGCGCGCTCGAGCTCGTCCACGTCCGCGGCGAAGAAACGTCCTTCGCCGGGATTCGAGACCTCGGGGTCGTCCGTCGAGGTGATCATCCGAACGACCGCTCCATCCTTCTCGCGGAAGAGAAGGGCACCGGTGCCGTCGTACTCGGTGAAACGCTCCATGACCTCGTCGGCGGGGATGATCTGGACTCCGGGAGCGCCCGGGATCGCGAGCCCCGCGGTCGAAGCACGAGGTAACGCGAGGGCAGCGACGACCAGGGCCGAGGCGAGGAACGCGCGATGGAGAAGTGCCATGCCTCAAGGCTAGCGCAAAACACGGACCGCCCAAGCATGCTCGCGCGACTATTTGCTTCCGTGAAATCGCTTCGAGCCCGCCCCGTCGGCGAAGGGGCATGAGGTCAGTGACTTGTCGGCCCTTGTTCTCCCTCTGGGGCGTGGAAGATCGCGGACAGGACGTCGGGATGCCCGCGATCACGACTGGGAATTGATCTTCGGCGAAGGCGAATTGGGCCAAGATCCTCAGATCTTGGGCGGCCGCGCAGGCACGATTCTGGGGCTAGAGCCCGGCAGGCCTGCGCGAGAAAGCATCGCCGTAAGGAGTGTGGGCGTCGTCACGCGGCAGCTCCGGAGGGACCTCTCGCTTGCCGCCCCGGGTCAGAACGATCGATCCAAGGCCGGTCGTGGCGGCAATACCCACCGCGGCGAGGGTGAACAGTCGAATCATGATCCCCATCGCGTGAAGCACCCCGGGGCCGGCTCGAACGATGTCCCCGACCGTGAAGAGGACGAGGCAGATCGCCAGCCCCGCGACCATTCCCTTGATCCAGGCGACGCCGTCATCCCCTTCCCCGCCGAGCACTCGTTGCCCGACCATCGTCGCCACCACGAGGTAGCCCGATGCCAAACCGAGTAGGACCAAGAAAGGCAGAAGCGCCGCGAGGGGAATCCCAATCACGGTCACGAGCAAGAGCACGAACGCCGGGCCGGCGAGGATGAGCACTCCGATCCCCACGAAAAGGCTCGACCAGAGATGATCGCGAAGGTGCGCGGTGACGGAGCGAACACGCCGCCGCGCCAATCGATCCAGGACCCACCCGAGTAGGAAGAGCCCGGCGAGCACGACCACCGAACCTACCGCTCGGGCAAGGAATCCGGGTGCGCGGCCGAAGGGCAGATGCCGCGCCAGTCCCGGCAGGAGCCTCAATCCAACGTCCGATCCTCGGATGTGAGCCCCGGGCGACTTGTCGACCTGCCCCCCCATCGAAACGACGTCGCCGTCGACCGCGCCGTTCGGCCGGACTCGTACACGCCCACCGATGGAGACTACGTCGCCATGCACGCGGCCCCTAACCTCGACGTTGCCGCCGACCGAGACGACGTTGCCCTCGATCTCCTGGTCTTCGTCGATCAGGATGTCCTCGCCGAATCGGACGAGGTCCACATCCTTCCCCTTTGCTCCGCGTTTCTTGAAGTCCCACGCGATCTCGGTCGTATCGCCGTTCTTGTCGACCACTCGGAGCCGGTCAGTGTCGGGCTTCGGCGTGGTCCGCGGAGGGCTCGGGGGCAATGTGTCGGCGTCCAAGACGACGATGCGGGGCGGCGCCGGTACTTCAGGGGCCCGTGGGGCATCGAGTCGACTGTCGCCGCTGGTCGTGGGGGGAGTCGGACGATCCGGGATCTCCCGCAGTCCGGCCACGGCTGCCATCGGGATGGCGAGCGCGACCAGGATGAAGCTAAAGACCGCGCGCCTTGGCATGTCCCACGTCCCTCTTTCGAGTGAAACGGCGAAGCACGAGCACCGCGGCGACGACCGTTCCGACCAGCGCCGACCATCGAGCCGCACCGACCGCCTCGAGCGCCGAACCGAGCGCCCTCGCGACCGGCGAGCACCAGGAGAGGAACTGCGCGAGCAGCTCCCAGCCCTGTCTAAGATTTCGGATGAGCATGAAGGCGTCGCTCATCACGTTGGTGGTCCGTCCAGACCCACCGTAGACCATCTCGTCGACCGAGCCGGGAGAGAAGACGCGGCCGGGAAGCAGCAGGAGAACCAGTAGCCCGACGATGGCGAGGCCCGCCGCTCCACACAGGATCGGAAGCCAACGCGATCGACCGTCCGCTTCGCTCCTGGCGGCGACGGTCGACTTGGGCAGGGAGCGGCGAGTCTGGATCGCGGCTCGAACCAGCACCTCTTCGAGCTCCGGCGGGAAGGCCGGCTGCGGCAGCTCCTTCAGGTCGCGGCTAAGGGAACGATGAAAACGCACTTCGGCGCGGCACTCGGCACACGAGGCGAGATGAACCTCGACCTCCTGGCGCTCCTCGAGCGACGGCTCCCCCACCGCGTATTCGAGGATCAATGCTGCGTTCAGCTCACAATTCATCGTTTTTCCGCCGGGTGCGATACGCACGATCACCGAGTTGGGCCGCGCCGCGCTCTACGGGCGCCCAGTGCGGTAGGTTGCGGCCAGCCTCATCCCAACGCATCGCCAGCCTCCCTCGGCACCTCGGTCCCAGTCAACCACGCCTTAAGCTGCTGGTGGGCACGATGCAACCTCGCCTTCACCGTGCCGAGCGGCAGCCCGAGGATGTCCTTGATCTCGTCGTAGGAGAGCTGCTGCTCGTAGCGCAGCTCGACCACGATTCGATAGTGAGGGGCGAGCCGGTCGATCAATCCAACCAGCATCTCCTTCCGCTTGCTCTCCGCGAGGTCCTGATCGGGACGTGGGCCCGTATCGGCGATCTCGAGCGGTGGACGATCCTCATCCTCGAGGTCGTGGCCCAAGCTCACGGTCTTCAAGCGCCGGCGGCGCAGGAAGTCGATCGTCTGGTTGCTCGCGATCTTGAAGAGCCAGGAGGTGAAGGTCCGCTCCTGATCGAACTGCTCCAGCACGCGACAGACCTTGAGGAAGATCTCTTGGGTGAGGTCCTTCGCGTCCTCGTCGGAACGCACCATCCGCCACACGAGATGGTAGACGGCACGCTCATGGCGTTGGATGAGAGTCCGGAACGCTTCCTCTTCACCGGCGAGGCAGCGCCGGACAATCTCTCCGTCAGATAGCGTCATGTAGGTGGTGCTGCTCCGGCGGGCATGCTACGCCACGCCGAATCAGGAGGTTGCATCGGCAGACCTCGGGGCGCTCGGCCTGTGCTTCGCGCCACTCTCCGGCGCGCATATCTGGGCTCGGAATTCATTGGAATTCAGGCGGTTAGAGGACGCTCGCGGAGAATAGGAACGGGCACGAGGCGTGTCAAGCTCAAGGTCGGCGAGTGAGGCCGC
>CAZZAH010000038.1:11230-16366 GCA_964652115.1 uncultured bacterium
TCGACCGGCGAGCATGAAGCGCTGGAGCTTCGCGACGGGCAGGCCGATCGCTACGCCGGAAAAGGCGTGCGTCGCGCGATCGACAACGTCGCCGAGACGATCGCGCCGCTGATCCTGGGGCAGGATGCCCTCGAGCAGATCCGCATCGATCGAATCCTCTGCGACGCGGACGGGACCGAGGCGAAGTCGAAGCTCGGCGCGAACGCGATTCTGGGAGTGTCGATGGCGGTGGCTCGCGCGGGGGCTGATCATCTCGGGCTGCCGCTTCATCGCTACATCGGCGGCGCGCGCTCGCACCTTCTGCCGGTGCCGATGATGAACCTGCTCAACGGTGGGGCGCACGCGGACAACAACGTCGACATCCAGGAGTTCATGATTCTGCCGGTCGGCGCCCCCACCATGGCCGAGGCGATCCGCATGGGCGCCGAGGTCTTTCACAACCTCAAGAAGGTGCTCGACAAGAAGGGCTACGCCACCGCGGTCGGCGATGAAGGCGGCTTCGCGCCCAACCTGAAGTCGAATCGTGAAGCGCTCGAGCTCCTGGTCGAGGCGATCGAAAAGGCAGGGTACCGTCCCAAGGAGGACGTCGCCCTCGCGCTCGACTGCGCAGCGAGCGAGTTCTACGCGAACGGCAAGTACGGCTTGAAGGCGGAGAAGGCGGAGTATACCGCGGCGGAGCTGATCGGCTTCTACCAAGGTTTGGTGCGCGACTTCCCCATCGTCTCGATCGAGGACGGCTTGGCGCAGGACGACTGGACGGGATGGAAGCAGCTCACCGATACGCTCGGCTCGAAGGCGATGATCGTGGGCGACGATCTCTTCGTCACCAACACCCGTCGCCTGCGTCGCGGGCTCGACGAGTCGATCGCGAACGCGATCTTGATCAAGCTGAATCAGATCGGAACGCTGACCGAAACGCTTGAGGCGATCGACCTGGCGAGGAACAACCGCTACTCCACGATCATCTCGCATCGCTCGGGCGAAACCGAGGACACCTTCATCGCCGATCTCGCGGTCGCGACCAACGCGGGCTTCATCAAGACCGGTTCGCTCTGTCGGTCGGAACGCGTGGCGAAGTACAATCAGCTCCTCCGCATCGAGGAGCAGCTCGGAGATCAATCGGAGTACGCGGGGCGCTCGGGGCTGCGCGGTCTACTCTAGAGTTCGAATCGGCGGGCAAGGAGGCCCGCCCACATGGCTGCATGGAAGCACGACCGGCGCGAGCCTCGGTCCACGTTCGAACCTTTGTCACCCGGCTCCGACTCGCGACGTTCCTCGCCTTTTCGCGATCGACGGATTGCCGTCTTTCGCTTCGTTCTCCTGGGCCTCGCGGCCTGGACCATCAACTCGCTCGTGCTCAGCGACCATGGGCTGCTCCACCTGCGTGAACTTCGCGCGGAGGAAGCGGCCAAGGATGGGGCAAGGGAGATGCTGAACGCGAAGATCGATGGACTCGAACGCGAGGTAGAGGAATCGAAGCAGGATCGTCAGGAGAGGATGGCGCGGGAAAAGTATCGGCAGTCGAGGTCGGACGAGATCCTCTACCTCTTCGATCGAAAGACCCCGGCCGCGCGTGCCTCGAGCGATTCGAGCCGTGCGCCGGTGGACGAGGGCGAGTAGAGCCAAGCATCGAGCGACTTACGGATTGACAGTTCAGCGTCTCGACCGTAGTGTCCCGGTTCGGCAGTGAATTGATGCGGGGTGGAGCAGTCTGGTAGCTCGTTGGGCTCATAACCCAAAGGTCGCTGGTTCAAATCCAGCCCCCGCTACCATCATCGAGGAGGCCTGGGATCTATCCCCGGCCTCCTTGTTCTTTTGGATCGTTTTTTTGGATCCGTCAGTCGAGATTCCGGCCCAGGCGATCCCATCGCACTCGGTGAAGCGGATCCAGGCTCGAACGCCGCGAATCGACCGAAAACGAGATCCAGCGCGCGCGGCCGATGATGTTCTTGGTCGGCACCGGGCCGAAGAAGCGGCTGTCGAACGAGTAGTCGCGGTTGTCCCCCATCAGGAAGGCCTCGCCTTCCGGCACGACCAGCGGACCAAAGTTGTCACGATTGCCCAGGCCCTCGAAGGCGCCGCTCTGCTCCACTCCGCGCGGGAAGAGCCGGCCATCCGCGTGCTGCAAGCGACGCGGCTCCGTCGCCGGCTGTCCATTGACGAAGAGCCGCTTGTCGCGCACCAGCACCGTGTCTCCGCCGACCGCGACCACGCGCTTGAGGTAGGGCGTTTGTCGATCGACCGGCACCTCCACCACCACGACGTCGCCACGTTCCACCGGCCGGAAGCCCGGCAGCTTGAGGGCGCGAAGGTGCGTCCCGATCGACGTCCCCGGAATCCCGATCCAATGCGGCGTGCGTGGGCCCAGGGTGAGCTTGTCCGCGATGACGAAGTCTCCCGGCAGCACCGTCCCCTCCATCGACCCGGTCGGCACGTTGAACGCTTGCACGACGCCGGTCTGGAAGACGAGCAGCACGCACAGCAGCAGGAGCATCTCGCGCAGGAAGGTGGGGCGCACGAGCGGTTGACGCAAAGGGGCGGGACCTTCTTCGATCGGCTGCCCTTCGGGATGGTCGGGGGGATCTCCGAGATCGGACAATGTTTCCTCGCTCCAGGCTAAGGACGACCGCGGCCTCTACGTCGCCTATCGACGGAGGTTCCGATCAACGATGCGCGGAGACGCTGAGCGAGGCGGAGAGGACCCGCCGCGGGTCGAGCTTCTCGTTGCCTTCGTTTTCGACCCGGTCGATCGATAACCGAAGCTCGGCGGTTGCTGCGGCGGACGGGATCGCGCGAAGTTGGGCTGCGAGCCCGTCGCGGCGCTCGACCGTCCCGCTCAGCCGGCCGGCAGAACCGAGGCTGTTGTTTTCGCTCCCGGGCACTCCCGCCGGGTACCAAGGGACTCCCAAGCGGCCCGAGCCATGAGCCCGATGACGGAGCGCGAGCTCGAGCTCCCAATCACGATTGGGCGACCACGAGCCGAAGAGCTCGATCCGCTCGACATCGGGCCCTTCGGTCGAACCGAGCGCGGTGCCTTGATGGCTCCAGTCACACTCGCAGTCGTCTCCCGAGTAAACGCTGTAGGTGTATCGATAGATCTTGAGTCCCTCCACACCCACGCTCCACTCGCCGCGGGCGGTGTTCCAGGTCGATTCCCACCCGAGCTCGTAGCCGAGTCGTGTCGGCATGCCCCGCGATTCCGTGGCCACGTCATCGAGCAAGAGCGACGCGTAGGCGACGCTGTCGAGTCGCGGCCGGGTGACCGCGTCGAGCTGGAAGAGCACGTTGTTGCGCACGCGCGGCACGCCATCGCTCGCGGTCGCGTCCTGCCCGTGGAGCCGCTCGACGAGGGTGTATGGAACGAGTCCCGCGAGATAGAGCGGCTGGTACGGTGAGCCCGGATAGACTGCGCCTTCGGACAAGGCCAGGAGCACCCGTTTACTCGGACTCCACTCGAGGCGATGGAAGGCGAGGTTGCTCTCCGGCGCGACGGTCAGAGGGCCGGCCAGCGCTTGGAACCTGAGCTTCGGCCATCGCAGCGTGTATTCCACCTGATCGAGCGGAGGTGCTTCGGCCGAGAAGAGCAGACCACCGCGACGTCCGGGACCGAACTGATGACGAAAGCGGCCGAGGCGCGCGCTCAGGACGGTGCCTTCATACCCGAGGTAGAACGACTCCATGGAGAGGAGAAGGTCGGTGTGCGCGATGAGCGCGTCGGCGAAGCGCCGTCCACCGGGCACACGTCCGGCGAAGATGTCCTCGTGAATCGTCCACCGTGGCGCCAAGTACGCGCTGCCCGCGAGGCCGATCCGAGGGCCATCGTTCCATCGAGTCGAACGCCCCTCGCGCCACTCGCCTCGGGCCTGGACATAGGGTCGAAGCCGAAGAAACCCGGGGTCGAGATTCCAGTCGGCCAACGGTCGAACCTCCTCGTCGGAGGTGGCGGCGCCGATCGACTTGAGCTCCCCAGCGAACTCGCGCGTGAGGCGCGAGGAAGAAGCGGAAGCGTTCGCGCGCTCCGAGAGGTGACGAGCGAGCTCGAGGCGGGTCGACCCGCGCGAGGTCCAGAAGAACATGGCAAGGTCGCCGCGGATCGCGAGCCGGCGTATCTCCTCGTGAAGCGAGTCCCGCGGATCGAGCCACTCGGGACCATAGAACGAGGCGCCGCTCCGCTCGTCGGCCCTGGCGCCAAGCGCGGCTCCGCAGAGCAGCGCGAACCCGAGGACGAAGGACAGTCCGATGGCGCGAGCTCGTGTCGGGGCGTGGGTTCTGGGCAGGGGCCTCACGAGAGCTGCTCGACCAACCAGTCGGGAACCCGCGAGGCGCGGCCATCGGCTTTCGACACCGGGACGTGGGATGTCTCCCCTTCCACCAGGAGATTCACGCCCTCGAGAATCCGGTAGTGGAATCGCACCTCCCGGGTGCGCACGGCCGAAACCGCGGTCTCGACCGTGATCCAGTCGTCGTATCGGGCCGGCCGGCGGATCTTGAACGACACATCCGTCACCGGAAGCGAGAGGCCGCGGCGCTCCACCTCGGCGTAGGAAAGCCCGCGATCGCGGAGCAACTCCGTCCTGCCGATTTCAAACCAGGTGAGGTAGACGCCGTTGTAGACGACCCCCATCTGGTCCGTGTCGGCGAAGTAGACCCTCAGATGGGTGATTCCGCCCCGTCCGGACCCCTGACCCACCGCGCCTCCTCCCTGCCAACCAGCCAATCCGGCCTGCCGGAACCTAGCGCAGACACGGCGCCCCATCGCAAACCTTTGTGTTGGGAAGAAAGCCGACTTGCCCCTCCGGACCAAGCGCCGTAGGCTCTTCCCTAGAGGTTCGAGCCGCCGCCACGGCGGAGGAGGGATCCGAATGCGGTCTATGGTCGGAATCTTCCGAATGATCGGGTGCTCGGCGATCTTCGCCCTTTCCCTGCTTGCCCCTACCCTGTTGGTGACGCGAACGGCGTTCGCCATCAGCGCGGGCGACCGACTCCCCGCCTACATGCTCACCGACCTCTCCGGACGATCCCACGACCTCTCCTCGCAGAAGGGGAGCGTGGTGCTGATCCACATCTTCGGCAGCAGCGCGCAGGTTTGCGTCACCGCCGCCGCGAAGCTTGAGCAGAGCTTCAATCAGAAGTACG
>CAZZAH010000039.1:0-4245 GCA_964652115.1 uncultured bacterium
CGTGGCGTCGGGCGTGGCGTCGACCTCGGCGCGGTCTTCTTCGGCGGCACGCGAGCGATGGCGCTACCTCGCGAGACGCACGCCGGAGAACTGCCAGCGCGCGTCGGGTGGAAAGAAGTTTCGATAGGTTGCGCGGATGTGACGACGCGGCGTCGCGCACGAACCTCCGCGCAGCACGAACTGGTTCGACATGAACTTGCCGTTGTACTCGCCGAGCGCGCCCTCGACCGTGCGGTATCCGGGGTAGCCGAGATAGGCGCTGGCGGTCCACTCCCACACATCGCCGAACATCTGCGCGAGCCCATCGGCGGGCGACGCGGGCAGCGGATGAAGCTCGTGGTTCGGCGCGAGATGATCGCCGCGACCTGCTTCGACCGCCGCCACCTCCCACTCGAGCTCGGTCGGAAGGCGCGCTTCGGACCAACGCGCGAAGGCATCGGCCTCGTAGAAGCTGAGGTGACAGACCGGCTCATTCGGATCGACGCGACGGAAGCCGGTGAGCGTGAACTGCCACCAGCCGTCATCGCGCCGTTTCCAGTAGAGCGGCGAGCTCCAACCCCGCGTATGCCGCGCGTTCCATCCGTCGGAGAGCCAGAGCTCCGGCCGGTCATAGCCTCCGTCCTGCATGAACTCGAGATACTCACCGGTCGTGGCGAGTCGATCGGCGATGGCGAAGTCCTCGAGCCAGACCTTGTGCCTCGGCCGCTCGTTGTCGAAGGAGAAGCCGTCCGAATCGAGCGCGCCGACCTCGCGCAGTCCCGACGCGAAGGCGCGGAAGCTCGGTGCCGTCATCGCGTGCGCTGAAGGCTCCGCATGCCGCGCCTCGACGTAGGCAGGATGCAGCGGGTTCTGCGCGAGCAGGTGCTTGAGGTCGGTCAGGACCAGCTCCTGATGCTGCTCCTCGTGATTTATGCCGAGCTCGATCGTCGGCGCGAGCGCGTTCAAGGGCGCCTCTTCGCACTCGTGCAGCAAGCGCTCCATCGCGTGGTCGACATGCTCGCGATAGCTCAAGGTCTCGCGCATGCCGGGCCGCGTGATGAGGCCGCGGCGCGCGCGCGGGTACTGCTCGCCGACCGCGTTGTAATACGAGTTGAAGAGGTAGGCGAAGCTCGGATCGAAGGTGCGCGAGCGAATCGGCGCCTCGTTCAGCACGAAGGTTTCGAAGAACCACGTCGTGTGCGCGAGGTGCCACTTGACCGGGCTCGCGTCGGGCATGCTCTGCGCGGTGCAGTCCTCGGGCGAGAGCCGGCTCGCGAGCTCATGCGTGTACGCGCGCGTGGCGCGATAGACCTTGAGCAGCTCGGATCGTTCCATGGTCCTACCTCGATGCGTCCGTCGATGCGCCGCTCACGACGCCCTCGTCGTGGCCCGGCTCAGAGGCGACGCGCCAGCACCATCGTGATGTCGTCGAACTGCGCGGCCCCACCGGCGAAGTCTTTCAAGCTCTTGACGAACTTGTCCAGCAGCGGTTGAGGGGAAACGTCGTGATCGAGCTTCAAAGCGGCCATGAGCCGAGTGTCGCCGTAGAACTCGCCCTCGGGGCTCTGCGCCTCGGTCACGCCGTCGGTGAAGACCGCGAGGAGCGAGCCTTTCGGCAACCGGGACGTCGCCTCCTCGTAAACCGCGCTCGGGAAGAGGCCCAGCACCAGGCCGCCCGCGCTCAGCATCTCCGCGCTGCCGTCGGGCGAGATCACGATCGGCGGCTCGTGTCCGGCGCAGGAGTAACGAAGGTCGCCGGTGCGCGGATCGAGCACGCCGAGGAACGCGGTGATGAACTTGCCCGGGCTCACGCTGCTGTGGACGAAGCGATTGAGGCGCGAGAGGGTCTCGGCCGGGCCGAGTCCGGCGAGGTCATAACTCCGAAGCGACGCGCGAAAGCTCGACATGAGGAGCGCCGCGGCCGCGCCCTTTCCGCTCACGTCGGCGACCGCGATGCCGATCAGCCCACCCTCGAGCACGAGGTAGTCGAAGTAGTCGCCGCCCACTTCACGCGCCGGCATGCTCACCCCCGCGATCTCGAACTCCGGCACATTGGGAGAGGACGACGGAAGGAGTCGATTCTGGATCTCTCGCGCGAGCGAGAGCTCCTGCTCCAGCCGTTGGTTCTGCAGCTCCATCGCGCGCACGCGCTCGAGCCCCGACGCCATGTCGTTGAACGAGGAGGCGACGCTCCAGAGCTCGTCCTGGCCTTCGACCTGGATACGATGCTCGAGTTTTCCTTCGCCGATCGCGGTGGTCGCTTCCTTCAACACCTGCACCGCGCGCGTGACCGAGCGCACCATTCCGCTGACCATGTTGACCGTGACGGCGGTCGCGCCGATCAGAAGCACCGCCAGAAAAGCGAGCGCGACCAGGGCGACGGTGGCGAGTGGGTTGGTCCGAGCGACGGTGAAGAGAGCGGAGATGATCTCCGCGACCCCGGCGTTGGCCAGGACCGGCACCTCGCCCGCCACGAACTCGCCGCCGCGCCAGCGGAAGCACGACACGACGGCGCCACCGGGCAGCTTCCAAGAACCCGTGACCGGCGTGCCGAGGAGCGTGCTGCCTCTCGCCCCGCCGTATTCGAGCTTCTCCGCGGCGGCGGCGAGGCTCTCCGCTTGTGCGGTCACAAGCGCGACCTCGCTCTCGGGCACGCCATCGATGTCGTCGAGGCTGTCGGCGCGGTCCTCCAAGCGCTCGGCCATGTCCTTCAGTCGAGCGCGAGCCGCCGCGATCTCTGAGCGCGACTTAAGGTGAACCTCGCTTCTGGTCGAATCCGCCGCGAGTGCCGAGTCGCGCACCGCCGTGAGGCTGTCGAGCACCGCGCTCGCTTCGGCCATGGAGTCCGACTCGCTCTCGCTTCCGATCTGGATGCCGCGACCTCGCCGGCTCACCATCATTCCCGGCGCGACCTGAACCGGCGTCCCGATGACGGCGGCGATCCGGACGACGTCGAGCGAATCGATCGGCGCGAGCGCTTCGTAGCGTACCGGCGCTCCATCCCGAAGCGTGTCGACGCGCGCGCGCAGGTAGAGGGTGCGCCGATCCCAGACGAGCGGCACCTCGGACGAACGCTCCGGACGGCGAAGCAGCGACTCCGCGGGGAAGGGGATCCCCGCGCCCAAGGTCTCGATCGGCCTTCCTTCCTCGAAGACGAGCACGGTCTGGCTCGCGCTCCTCACCGCGAAGGGGCGCCCGGGCGGCTGACCTGTTCGCGCGAGGCTCGAGGAGAGTCGAAGCGAGGCCTCGTCGGAGAGAGCGGTCAGGTAGCGGTTCGCGAGCTGACCGCGATAGCTCGAGAGATAGAGGCTTCCGGCCAGAAGAAGAAAGAGGACCGACACGATCATCGGGACCGCGCCGGAGAGGAGATGCGAGACGACCAGCCGGCGTCCTACGCGACGGATCGAGAGGTGCACGCGCGCCGCGGCGGCGAAGAGGGTGACCACCCCATAGACCGCGCCGATCCCACCCGCGGCACCGAGCAGCGAAAGATGCGCGCCGCTGGTCGGCAGTGTCGCGAGCCCCGCGTCGTCCGACCAGTTCAACACCGAGAGAAAGAACGCGCCAAAGCCGGTGAAGCTCGCGAGCAAGAGTCCGCGAGCGCCGAGCGAGTCACGCCAGTTCGTCCTTGCGAGCCATGGGATCGCCAGGAGTCCCGCCATCGCCGTGGCGCCGCTCGATCGACCGGCCGAGAGCAGCAGCCCGAGGACGAGGAGCCCGAGAGCGACCTTCGTTCTCCGGCGATACTGCCGCCGCCAACTCGACAGGCCAAGGACCGCGCGCAGGAGGATGAGTGCGCTCAGTCCCGTGGACACCGCGACGAGCAAGCCCGCGAACCGCGACTGCGTACCCAGCACGCGCACCAGCGCAGGAGAGAGGACGAGCGACAGGAACTTCGTCCCGATGATTCCGATCCACCAAAGGGCCAGGAGTCGCGGGACCGAAGTATGCGAGCCCTTGCGGACCCAGAAGTAGAGGAGAACGAGGCAGAGCAGGTAGAGGGGTACGTTAAACATGAGTCGACAGTGTAGCCGATGGCCGAGACGGAGGGCAGGGGAGAGCGCGCTAGTCGGACCGATCGCCGCTCGAGCCCGGGGCGCCGAGCTCGCGGATCCGCCCTTCGAGGAAGCGGCGCTCCGGCGCTTGGCGCGCGAGCTCGAGCGCGCGCTGATATGCCGCCTTCGCCGCGTCGGGCCGGCCGAGCTGCCGCAGCAGATCGGCTCGCGCCGAGTGAGCCAAGTGATAGTCGAGCAACTCGCCCCGCGC
>CAZZAH010000039.1:4345-10195 GCA_964652115.1 uncultured bacterium
GCGTCGCGGATCTTCGCCTTCGCGCGCACGATCCGCTGCGCGATGGCCGGCGCCGAGGTCAGAAAGGCGTGTGCGATCTCCTCCGTGGTGAGGCCGAGCACCTCGCGGAGGGTCAGCGCGACCAATGCGTCAGGCGGCAACGCCGGGTGGCAGCAGGTGAAGACGAGCCGGAGTCGATCGTCGACCGGCGAGTCCTCCGCCTCGGTGCCTTGCTCGCGAGATTCGAGCTCCTCCGCCACCAGATGCAGCCGCGCATCGAAGCGAGCGCGTCGCCTCAACGCATCGATCGCGCGATTGCGTCCGGTCGAGATGAGCCACGCGCGCGGGTTCTTGGGCACGCCGTCGACCGGCCACTTCTGTAGCGCGGTGGCGAAGGCGTCGTGCATCGCCTCCTCGGCGAGATCGAAATCGCCGAGGAGGCGGATGAGCGTGGCGAGCACCTGCCGCGATTCGGATCGGTAGACGGCGTCGACCAGATCCGCCGGCGGGCCGGAGACAGGCTCGTCACCTCGCGGCTCGGACATCGCTTACATGAACTCCTGGATCGGCCGGACCTCGATCGAGCCGACCTTCGCCGAGGGAATGCGCGATGCGATCTGGATTGCCTCGTTCAGGTCACGCGCCTGGATGAGGTAGTAGCCGCCGAGCTGCTCCTTCGTTTCGGCGAAGGGACCGTCGGTCGCCGAGAGCTTGCCGTTTCGCATGCGCACCGTCGTGGCGGTGCCGGTCGATTGCAGCGGCTCGCCGCCGATGAAGTGTCCGCTCTCGCGGATCGACGTGGTGAAGGCGTTGTACTCCGCCATTATCGCCTCCGTCTCCGACTTCGGCATCGTCTCCCAGATCTTCTCGTCGCTGTAGATCAAGCACAGGTATCGCATCGTTCCTCCATTGTGTGGGCGGCCGTTCGACCCTTAGACGAGCGTGGGACGCCCACATCGACAGCGAATTCGATGAGCACACGGCATCGGATCACGGCGGTGACACTGGCTCCCGGCGGAGCCGGGCCGATCAGAGCAGCCCGAGCCAATCGCCGAAGAGGTACTGCACGCGGCCGGTCAGGAGGCTGATGCGCGCCATCACCGTGTAGCCGAACGACGCGCCGAAGGTGATCATGAGCACCCAGATGCCCACGCGGCTCGCCGGCTTGAAGATCCCGCTGTGCTCGCGGCTGAAGAAGAAGTAGATCAGCCCGCAGATCACGCCGAGGAAGAGCACGATGTGGCTGATGCTCGCGCCCCACGAGATGCCGCCCTGCGTCATGACGACCAACGGCTGGATGGTGGAGCTGATCTGGCTCATCAGGTCGCTCTGGAGGTAGCGGATCAGGTTCGTGCCCGCCGCATAGCCGATGACGAGCGCCATCGCCCAGCGCGAAAGGAAATGGATCTTCGGCAAGAGCCGCGTCAGAAGCAGCAGCCCGAAGATCAGTGGAATGAGGTAGTCGTACTCGGGCTTCTGTCCCGCCACACCAGGGATGACGTGCTTCACCGCTTCGGGCCAGAGCTTGCCCAGGAGGTTCGGCATGATGGTGGTGTGAATGCCGACCACCATCCAATACGCGGCGGAGACACCGACAAACAGATGCTCGGCGAACTTGTACAGAACGTTGTCCTTCCAGAGGAAGGAGAAGATCATGAGCGTGAGGAGCGCGCCGATCCAGACGTCGATGTGCGTGCTCATGCGCCGCCCTTCCTTCGCCGTTGCTCGAGCAGATAGGCCAGGTTGCCCAGGATGACCAAGAGGATGATCACGGTGTGCGCGACCGCCTGCGGGCCCATCAAGCGCACCGCCGTCGCGCCGCTCTCGGCAAAGCGGTCGTATTTGATGATGAGCGCCGACTCGTACTCCGCCGCGCCTTGCAGCCCGCCCATCAGGCCGAGCAGCTGCTGCGGGTAGTAAGGATAGAGAAGCGGCGCCTCGACCGCGGTCACTCCACCGGCGATCGGGATGTCGCCGCGATCCCCCGCGAACTGCACCCACTCCTTCACGCCCGGCACGCCCGAACCGATCGCCACGATCAGGTTCATGTCCTTGAGGTTTCTGACCTCGCGCATCATCGGCGAGCTTTCGATCGCGCGGCCGCCGGCGTCGGTGGTGAACATCGACTTCAGGTCGAGCAGGATGGCGTTGATCAGCCCCTGATTGCCTGCCTTGTAGCCGAGGTTGATCCAATCGACTCCCTCTTGCTTCGCGGGGAAGTCGGGCCCAATCGTCTGCTCGACCAGGCGCGTCGCCTGAATCGGGCCGGTCGCCCAGAGCGACATGACGTAGAGCTGGCAATCCTTCTGCAGCACGTGGCGCGCGATCGCGGCCGCCATCGGCTGGTTCTCGGGCGCGGTCGAAGGGCCGTAATCAAGCGACAGCAGCACGCGCGAGCCCGGTGGCAACGACTCGATCTTCTCGAAGATGTGCTCGACGATCGGGCTCGGGTGGATCTTGAAGACGAGGTGCAGGAAGAGCGGAATGATTACCGCGAGCGCGATCAACACGAAGACCGCGCGCCGCGGAATGCCGCCTAAGGGTGAAGTCCAGGCTGCCATCTCAACCTTCTCCCGAGAGGTGACTGCGCTCGAGCCCGAGGATGAGCTTGAGCGAGGTCGAGATGATGCCGAGCGCAATCCCGATCAGGATCGCGCGCTGCCCCGCGAGGTTCGGCACCGACATGATCCAGTTGGAGAGGTTCTCCACGCGCAGCCAGGCGAGCGCATCGGGCAACCACGCGGTGAGGTTCGGGCCGAAGGGGGTCCGCCCGAGGAGCACGATGAAGGCCGCGATCAGAAGCAGCGTCGCCTCCTTCGTCCGCGCGCGAAACGCCCGATAGGACGCCGAGGCGACGAAAAAGGCGAGGAGCGAGAACATCGCGGCGACGCAGGGATTGAAGACCGCGTCGGTCAGGAACTCGAACCAGGTGCCGGCCGCGTCGTGCGGCTGCGCCATCTGCACCGAGAAGTCGGTCCTGACCTTGAACGTCCCCAAGATGAGCATCATGAGGAAGCCGACCAGCGTTACGCCCGCGAAAAAGCGTTCGCCGCCGCGTTCGCGCTGCATCTTCATCAGGTTGATGCGGAGCAGGTTTCCTCCGCCCAGGATGAAGGCGAAGGCGGCCACGATGTCGAAGTAGTTCGAGAAGTTCTGATCGAGGGTCGCGAAGGGCTCGGCCGGAACGAAGATCGCCGCCACCAGCACGAGCCCCACGAGCCCGGTGATCAGGCTCGGCACCAGCACTCGGTACCAGTTCATCGCGTGCAGCTCTCGGGGAATCGCGTCATCGGGTTACTCAAAAGTTCGTCGCGAAGAAGCGCTTGATAAAGTCCGACACCGCCAAGATCGGCGACCCCGCGCCCGAGAGCCGGCCGATCGTCTCCGCCAGGGTGCCCACGGTCATGAAGATCATCGCCGCAGCCTTCCCGATGTCTTGCCCGCGCAGCGAGCCGAGCAGACTCTGGTTCTTCGAGAGGTAAGCCGACGCGGCGAAGAGCTCCTCGCCGATCAGTGTGTAATCGCACGCCGCGACGAAGAAGGGGAGCTGCGTCGGTTGCGCCGTGCCCGCGACCTGGATCGCGCCGATCGAGTTGCCGGTCTCGGCCAGGATGAGCGACTCGGCGAAGAAGGCGCCGAAGTAGAAGCAGGCCGACGGCTTCTCGCGCACCATGATGCCGTCGATCGCCGCGACGAAGCCGAACTGCTCGTCGGTGACATAGTGAACGATGTCCTCGTTGTACAAGTCGGGCCGTCCGGCGGCGGCGTAGGACTCCTTCACCGTCTCGCGTCCGGTCGACATGACGAGGCTCTTCGACACCGGCACGTCGAGCTGCGTCTCGTACTTCGCGGTCATCGACGCGACCGAGCCCAGGAGCGACATCCCGGCCACCGTCTGCACGTTGTCCATGTCCTGCGTTCCGGGGACGAAGAGGATCGGCTTCCCCATCTCGGTCGCGCGGCCGACCGCCTCCTCGACCGCGTCCAGGCCGGCGATCTTCCGGATGACGAAGATCTTCCCGCGCGACGCCTGGAAGACGCAGAAGAGGATCGCCCCGGCGATCCCGAGCAGGTTGAGCAGGAGGAAACCCTTGGCGGAGTGGAACCACTGCACTCGCGGCGCGACCATCTCCTCGGCCGCCCCAATCGCGAGCGGCTTATCGCCTGCGAGGGAGGCGACCGCATACCCGCGCGGGACACCTGGCTTCAGTCCGTCGTCGCGGTAGCTGGTTGCACCACGCGGGAGCGTCGCGGCGACCACCCAGCCAGCGGGCGGGAAGGGCTTGGTCGCGTTCCAGTCCTGGATCGCCAGCCTCGGTGCGGCTCCATCTCCGAGGTCGAGGCGGAGGATCGAATAGGCGGTGACGCGGCTGCCTTCGCTGCCCGCGGCGGTCCAGCTCACGAGGAGAGCGTCGCCCTTGTCGTTGGGCGCGTCGTCGGCGTGGACGTGGAGCGGCAGGTCAGCGGGGTCGGGGGGCGGCGCCGCGAGCAGAGCCGAATCCGGGGCGGCGGGCTGTCCGGGATCCGCGAAAGCCGCGGCGCTCGCGCCGAGTAGCGCGACCGCGATGGAGAGGCCAAGGACCCCGCGCATCTTCCTCCGGACGGCGCCTCCCGTCTTGACACCCCGTCGTCTAGAAGGCGCGGGCCGAAGTGTAGAGACCGACGCCGCGGCTCACAAGCGAAATGGCAGCGGTTGTCGTCGAGGACTGCCGTGGGAGATCAACTGCAACGTGAATCTGTCATCCCCTCGGGCGCGTCTGCACGGCCCGCTACCTCACGGGACCATGAATCGCGAGGAGGCCCGGCGCCCCGCCCGAGCTCGATCCCCGGCGGTGCGCTTGGGTCGCCGATCAAAGGTGCAGCCGCCGCGAGGTCCCTCGACACGCCAGCTCCGTCCGCCCCTGGTTGCGGAGCAACGGACACGGGAACAGGAGTGATCGACCGCTGCATCCATTCACAGACTTGCGGTTAGAAGCTCGCCAAGAAGCACTATCAATCTAGAGCTATCATTTTGACTTAAAGACTATCGATCTGATAAAGACTTAGACATGACTTCGCACCGCATTCACGACGATCTTCGGCTCGATGCCTCCGCTGCGGACGGCCTCCTGCGCCTGGCCGGGAGGCGCGCCCTGGTACTCGACGCCGAGCTCTTCGGCGTCCTCCGTCGCGACCTCGCCGACACCCTCGGCGTTCAGGGCGCACGCGGGATCCTCTCTCGGCTCGGGTATGCGGACGGTTGGCGCATGGCCGAAACGCTGGAGTGGAGGCTCGCGCCCGGATCGGAACGAGGCACGGCCTGGCTCGACTTCCTCCGCGCGCGCGGCATGGCGATCGAGGTCGGCGGTCCCTCGTCCGGCGCCCTCGCGGAGGCTCGGCTCGCCGCGAGCTTCGAGGCCGAGCAGCACCAGCTCCGCTTCGGCCTCGCGACGGAGCCGGTCTGCTGGATGCTCGCGGGCTTCGTCAGCGGCTACCTCAGCCGCGTGCATGACCGAGCGATCCTCTGCGTGGAAGATGAGTGCGTGGCGAAGGGCGATCCCCACTGCCATCTGGTCGGCCGCCCACTCGAGGATTGGCCGGACGAACGGCAGGCCGAAGCGCGCTTCTACGACGAGGTGCGGCTCGATGCCGAGCGCGACCGACTTCGGGCGGAGCTCCATGCCGCGGAACAAGACCTAGCGGCGCGTCGCGCGGCCGAGACGAGCCCAGATCGCGGCGCCTTCGAACCGACCGCGGGCTCGGCGCGCGGCCTGATCCAATCGAGTCCCGCCGCCGCGCGCGTCTTCGAGCTCGCCCGACGCGCCGCCAAGGTCGATTCGCCCGTCCTTCTGACCGGCGAGAGCGGCGCGGGGAAGGAAACGGTCGCGCGTC
>CAZZAH010000039.1:10205-16262 GCA_964652115.1 uncultured bacterium
AGGTCCCCGACCTCCTGCTCGATGCGGAGCTCTTCGGCTACGCGAAGGGCGCGTTCCCCGGCGCGGTCGGCGAACGGATCGGCTACCTCGAAGCCGCTGACGGCGGGACGCTGCTCCTGGCTGATGTCGGCGAGCTGCCGAGCGGCGTGCAAGCGAAGCTGCTCCGCTTCCTCGAGACCCGAACGCTCCGTCGGCTCGGCGATGACACGGATCGCGAGGTCGATGTCCGACTGATCGCCGCGACCCGAGGCGACCTCCTCGCCGCGGTGCGCGCGGGCAAGCTTCGCGAAGAGCTGTTCTATCGCTTAGCGGTGATCCGCATCTCGGTGCCCGCGCTGCGCGAACGTCGCGAGGACGTGGTGCCGCTCGCTCAAGCGCGCCTCGCCGAGATCGCGAAGGCGACCGGCAGCCAGGTGCGAGGCTTTACCGCGAGCGCGGCGCATCAGCTCGCGCGACACGAATGGCCCGGCAACCTGCGGCAGCTGCAGAACGCGGTCGAGCACTCGGCGACGGTCGCCTCCGGAGAATCGATCGAGCTGGCCGATCTGCCGGACGATGTTCGCGAGTCGGCGCCGTCCGGCCCGCGCAAGCTCCGGAGCGAGCGATTGGCGGAGATCGAGCGGCGTCACATCCTCGCCGTGCTCGAAGCGGCGCGCGGGAATCGTGCGGTGGCGGCGAAGATCCTCGGGATCGGTCCCGCGACTTTATACAGAAAGCTGCGTGCGTATGCCGAGAGCGGGGACACGGAATCGCGGGGCTGAGGGCGCAAGAATCGTTAATATAGAAACCAGACTACGGTGCGCAGCCTCCTCTTTGTCAAATCTCACGCTCGCAGTACATCGATGACGGAGGCTCCCTGATCGGGATCCTTCTGCTCGCACTGCCCTGAATGCCGGGAGGAGCGCCAGGAGTCGTTCCGACACCGGGTCAGTAAAGCGACGCTCGGCTCGCTCGTCGGAAATTGCCGCTAACATGCCGCTATCACGACGGGATGCAACCAAACTCCAGTCATCGACCGCACACTTGGGAAAGCGACGTAGTATCAAACCCGCCGTATTAAGTGCCGACCGAGGAAGAAGCATTGCTTCGGGAATTCCCAGGGGAGTAGTCTTTTCGCGTCTGGCAGATGGGGCCAATGTCGGACACCCCCGGCGAAAGTGAGCGATGGTGATGTCGCTGTGTGGGCCGCAATCCCACCTTGGCCCCCAGTCCGCGTGCCGGCCAATCAGGTTCGCGCCAGCGCTGCACGGTGCTCGTCGCACGATGTGCTTGGATTCGGTTCGGATGCCGGATCGCGCACTCGCCCAGCGGGAGCCCGGGCTCCACGCACGCCGCAGCCGCAACGTCTTCTCCATCGTGACGCACCAAGTGAATCGAGACAGGGAGGTGGATGATGCGTGTGTGGAAGCTCATGCTTATTGTGCTCGCCGCGTCGCTGTGCGGGGCGAGTGCATTCGCAGGGCCGAACGAAGGTGGAACCCTCGTTCTTCATGCGGAAACTTCGATCGTGTACACGACCGACACGACGTCGTACTGCGGTCAGTCCGACCTGGCGAGCTGCGCTGAAGCCGTAACGTCGGTCCCGGCCGATCCTGGACAGGTAACCGCCTTCTTTGCGATGGCGGCGTTTCCGGAGAGCGCTGAGCCCCGACTCTCGGGCGTGACCTTCGGTGTCGACTACGATTCGACGAAGTTCGTGCTCGTGGCACATGGATCGTGTGCGGACTTCGAACTCGCCACTGCTGGGTGGCCAACACAGGGCGCGGGGACAGCACTCACCTGGAATGCCCCGCTCACGGCGGCGATCTCCGAGCTGTACTGGTTCGCCGGCTACGCGTACTCGGAGGAAGCGACGTCGTTCGCGCTCACCGAGCACCCCACGCAGGGAGGGGCCTTCGGAGATGATGAAACACCTGCGGCACTGGATCCGATTGTCGCATTCGGGACGCTCGGGTTCGGCACCGATGGTGTTCTTGCTTGTCCGTCCCCAGGCGATGGCATCGACGGAGGCGATTTCGGCGAGCCGGATGGAGTCGAAGAGCAGCTCGAACCGACTGATGGCGGCTCTGGTGCTTCAGACCTCGGCTCACTCACGTTTGTCGAACTGACGCCGGGCACGGACAGCACCTTCGCGCTGGCGGTTCGCGGGCTCGAAGCTGACTTCGGACTCCGCGTCCTGGTCGCGATCGTGCCCGACATCGTCATCTGTGTCGCGACCAGCGGCCAGCTCGACCAACTTTCAAATGATGCACGGGTCGCCCAGGCTACAACATCGACCATAGCAAATGCTCCGACTTTGGAAACGACCACGCTGGACCCGGGTGAGCCCGGGCTCGGGCCCACCATTTGGAACTATGTCCTGAGCCCGGCGCAGCCAGAAACGACCTCCTACAGTTTCCCCTACGCTTGCGGCCAAATGGCTGATTCCTCTCGTTTGACTCGAGGGGACGTTCTCCCAGAGTACGATCAGAACCGCCAGACCTCGGCGTTCATGATGGGGCACGTGGGCATCTCGCTGTTCTGGTTGGAGAGCCAGGATAGCCGGCCCTGTGCGTCGCCGGATTACACGGAGAACTGGGCATTAAGTGAACGCACGCAGGTTCTCGCAGAATTTACACAGGGTCTCGTCGAGGGCGGATTGAAGATCATCGATCCCCGGGCGCAGGTGACGTTCGAAATCTACGACCTCATTCTCGCTCCAACGTCGGTGGAGCCGATCCGCGGGGCCAGTACGAGCGATGCGTGGGGCAAGGACGCATTCGCGTACGCTGGCTACGGAAGTGGCGACATCAAAACCCGGGCGTATTCGCTCAACAACGACCGTCGTCGATCGTGGCAGATGGATTGGTGGTATACGGCTCTCGTCGTGCGGGATATCTGCGACTCGGACGGACTATTCTCCGACGGAAAGAGCGCATTCGCCTGGGTCTATGGACCTCATCTGGTGATCACGACCAAAAACGGAGGTTACGGCATCAACAATCTGGATTACGTGTTTGCCCACGAATCCTGTCACATCTTCGGGGCAGATGACGAATACCCGTCGAGCGACTGCGGGCAGCATTGCAGCGACCGGTACGGCTACCTCCACGTCACGACGGACAATTGCTCTGGCTGTACGTCACAGCAGCAGGCCTGCATCATGAATAGCCAGGTTCGCCCCTTCCGCATGTGCCCTTCCTCGCGCGGTCAGCTCGGGTGGCGCGACAGTGAAGTAATCCAGGACGGCGTATTCGATCCGATAGAGCAGCCGCAGGCGAGCAACAGCATGCGACTCGAGGAAACGACGGTGTCCCCCGGGGACATTGTGGACATCAAGACCGAGACCGGCTACTGGGTCAAGCGACTGGCGCTGAGCGAGTGGGATGCCGATCGCGGTGGAGCACTGTGGGACGGGTACAACTATGCTGGAGTGAAAGTTGCGCCGGGTGTCTACATCTGGCAGAAGAACGGTACCGGGAGCTGGCACACAGAGTCCCTCTTTCCCGAGCAGGACTCGCCGACTTTATCTGACATCTCGGTCCAGTCCGGCAATCCACCACGGCTACGGTTTGAGTTCGTCGACGACGACACGTATTGCGGTCGCGTCCGGGCGACGGTAAAGATGCCAGGCCGACCGGATCGATACGCGATCGGGGACAAGTTCTACATCGACACCTTCGGCAGCGTGCCTCCGGTCGACGTGCCCTTGGATCTGAGCAGTGGATTTGGGTTGTACACTATCGAACTGCGTGTGTGGGACAGCGGTGGTGGCCGCGAGGACGTGGAGACGATTGATTATCTCTACGGCGGACCTGCGGGAGTGGACGAGCGCGTCGGTAGCCTTCGGCTTCGGGGTCCCGGCTACCCAAATCCTTCGACTGGTTCCGTCCAATGGAGAATCGCCGCGGGTTCGGAGCGCATCAACAACCTTGGAATATTCGGAGTGAACGGTCGGCTCGTCCGGCGGGTTCCCTCCCAGAATCCGGAGCAGGGCAACTGGACCATTCTCTGGGACGGGCGTGACGAGACCGGCCGTTTGGTTCCTTCGGGTCGGTACTTCCTCCGCGCCAAAGCCGGCTCGGGTGCGCAAAGTGTAGGTGAAGTGACGATCACGCGATAGAATTCCGTCGGGACGCCCCGGTGCCAACCCACCGACATCGGGGCATCCCGCGCGAGCGCTTGGAGACTGCACGATGACGCTCCTCCGGGTACGAGTTCAAGTCATAGCGCTGGTGGTCTGCCTCGCTGCTCCGGTGTCCGCATCAACCTGGATCGTTCCGACCGAGGTGTCGGACCTCGCGGCCGCGCTCGCCATGTGCGCGGCTGGAGACACGGTGATGGTCGAGGACGGTACCTACGTCGGACCGGCGAACCGTGACCTGACGATGCCGCAGCTCAATTTGGTGCTTCGGTCGCGCAACGGTCCGGATGCCTGCACGATTGACTGCGAAGGACAGGGTCAGTGGGTGCACGTCTTCGATTCCGATGTGCCCCACAGCATCTTGATTGACGGCTTCCGGGTCATACACGCCCGCCACGCCGTCTACGCGGTGTACAGCTCCCTCACAATCCGCAATTGTTTATTTGAGGACAACGGTGCCGGGACCGGCGCCGGCGGCGCGCTCATGGCGTTCGGACCAAAGCTCGTCGTGGAGAACTGTCGTTTCCGCGGCAACGACGTCGGCGTCGGGGGCCAAGGTGGGGCGGCCTGGGTAGGTTTCGGCGAGGCGACCTTCGTTCGTTGCCTTTTCGAGCACAACCACGCAGGCTACGGAGGCGCCATTTATGGCGGGGCGACCGGCACGCTGCAGTTGGAGAATTGCACGCTCGCCGGAAACGTCGCGGAGCAAGAGGCAGGCGGGATCCACTACGGAAGCGGCGACCTGATCCTCAAACAAACCATTGTCTACGGGAATCACTCGATTCTCGACCGGGCAGACGAGATCGACGCCCTGAATCAGAGTCATGAGCCAGAGTGTTGTGACCTCAGGCGCGAGGGTATACACGGACCAGACTGGACATTTGAGGACTCCATCGACGCCGACCCGCAGTTCTGCGACGCCGCGAGCTGGGAGCACCCCGAATACGCAAGTGACTATCGACTTCGCGGAGACTCGCCATGCTTAGCCAGGTTCTCGCCCTGTGGGGTACCTATCGGAGTACTTGACGAAGGGTGTTCGGCGCCGCAGCCCGTCGGCGCCTGCTGTATTGAAACGGCCTGCACGATTCTGACAAAATCTGAGTGTGCCAACGCCGGAGGCGGATACGTCGGCGACGACGCAGGGTGCTTTCCTGACCCCTGCATTCCTGTCCCAACACGGGTCGTGAGCTGGGGCCAGATCAAGGCTCAGTTTCGCCCGGGGGCAGGGGGCGGTCGATAGCGCGGATCCTGCCACGCTCCCACGCCTTGGTGTCGTGACTTGCGGAGAGGAAGAGAGGCCTCCTGTGAACAGGTCGCCTTGTGGTGAGTCAGGGCGCGAGCGCGCTCCGGGACGTGCCGGCAAACCAGCCCAGCATCCTGCGAGTCTGGCCGAATCCGACAACTGAGCGGGCGACGATTGCTCCCCGGCCGGGAGCTAGTGAGTCGAGGCGCGAGTTGGAGCTGTTCTTCGCTGCCGGTCGGCTCATTCGATCTCTCACGCAGTCAGCGGACGGTCAGGCGGAGTGGGATCTGCGCGACGAGGAAGGCCACCGAGTCGCTGCAGGAGCGTACTTTTTCAGGGTGAGTCACCCCCGCTTTTGTGGACACTCCAGTTGGCGCGGCGATTCGCCTGAACAACGCCTTGCGTCACACGGCGGCTTTCGCGTAGCTGCGCTGCGTGGGTTATCCAGGCTAGGGCATCACCTCGCGCCCGAAGAAAAACCCGTCGTCCCCCTGCGCCTGATAAAGCGGCAGGAAGACCACGCCATCCTGCGGCGCGCGGATCTCGCCGTTGCGGTCATGTGCGAGCAGTGTCCCGCCCTTCACCCGCTCGATGTTGGCGAAGCCCGGCTCCATGCGAAAGCGGTCCTCCTCGCGAATCGAGTGGCGATGCACCACCTGGAGAATCCGCGGGCAGCCGTAGCATGCCTGGG
>CAZZAH010000040.1:0-16254 GCA_964652115.1 uncultured bacterium
GTGCGCCATCCCGGTCTCGCCGTAGCTCTCGTGTCGCGAGCCGACCAGGTAGGTGACGTTGACCGTGATCGTTTCCTTCGACGGATCGGGGAAGAGCACGACCCGAAGCCCATTTTCCAGCCGATACTCGCTGATCCCTTCAACCGTCGCGACGCCGCTCACGCCGGGCGGAAGCGCGGCGCTCGCGGTCGACAGGACGCTCGATGTGACCGAGAGGGCTGCCAGCGCAAGGAGGATCAAAGATGGAAGAACGCGAAGCGCGCGGCGAATGGAAAGCAAAGACATGCAACTCCTCCTTCGGTCGATGAAGGGATGGGGTGGGACATACCGCTCGACAGAGGCGGGATTGTAGACCCCGCGAGCGCGGGGACGCGAGCGCTGGATCATCCGGTCTGGGTCGTCGGTGGCAGAGCCTTCCCGGCCTGCGTCAGCGCGTCTTTCAAGGTCATGGCCGCGCGCGTCCGGTGGAGGTCGGCGCGGTAGATGAGCTTGATCTTGTCGTCGAAGAAGGGGAGCTCCGCGTGCATGCGGCGGATCTGGCCTTCGTGCCCATAGGTCGCGACTCGCTCCGGCAAGATGCCGACGCCGAGCCCCGCGAGGGTGAGGCTCTTCACCAATTCGTAATCGGTACAGATGATGAGGCGCGGCGGCGCGAGCCCCAAGACATTGAGTCGCCGGAGCAGCTCCCGACTTTGATCGAAGCGATCGGCGAAGATCACCGGCCCTTGCCGAATGCGCGCGCGGACGGCGGCCAGCTCGGCGCCGGGGCGCTTCTCTCCCGCGCGTGCGCGACGGCCCTTCCCGGCCGGCCGTTCCGGCTCGACCCTCGCGAAGATCCCGTGCGTGTCACGGAAGAGCTCAACCATCACGAGGTCGGGATGCGGCCGCGGATTCACCACCAAACCGAAGTGGACCTCGCGCGCGAGCACGCGATGCCAGACCTCGGGCGATGCCCCGTTCCAGATCGAGTAGTCGATCTTCGACTCGCTCTTCCAGAAGTCACGCATGAAGACGGGGAAGAAGTACGACGCGAGCGACGCATGCGCGCCGATCACGAAGTGCCCGACCTCCTCGGCCTCGAGACCATGGATCCGCTGCTCCACCATCTCGAGCTGCGCGAGGATCTCTCGCGTGTGATCGAGCAGCTCCTGCCCGGTCGAGGTGAGGGTCACTCCATGCCGCGCGCGGTGGAAGAGCGTCGTCTTGAGCCCCTGCTCCAGGTTGCGGATGGCGACGGTCAGCGTCGGCTGGCTCACGCGGAGGACGCGCGCGGCGCCGGTCATGCTGCCCTCCTCGGCCACCGCGCGGAAGTATCGGAGCTGGACCAGATCGAGCGCCACGAGCCTCCCGCCTCCCTTCGAGGTGAAACTATGACTGGGGATCGAGCTATAGGGCCCGACTATGGTAACGATGAAGAGTATCTAGTTCAACGTTCCGACATGTCGTCGTACTTTCCCTTTGGTTCCGAAGGTGGAGTTGGCAGGTTCCCGGCGGAGCAGGCTGAGGACATCGACGGAGCCAAAACGCGAGCCGGCGGCACGACGGAAGGAGACCCCGTCCGCCGCCGGTTAGCGCCGAACGAGGATGGCGGAGACGTATTGGCGTCGACTCGTTCCGAGGACCGCGTCGTTAGCGAAGGAGGACGTGATCGAGGTCGGCCTTGTGCCTTCCACGGTCAAGGAGTCCGGAGCGGTATGCGGTCCTCAAGGTTTTCCCTGATCGCGGCGAGCAACAGATCCTTGGTTCGAGCACGCGAACATCGACTCGGCAAACCATCGAGTCCTGCTCTCGAGCGATCGGGGAGTTTTTGGCGCGAGAGATCCCCCCTCCAGCGCCACACAAAGTTTCAACCGGGTCTCGTCGCCCCCTAGATTTGCCGCCCGAAGTTCGAGTTGGCTCGACCTCCGTCCTTCGCTAGGCTGCGCGCGGCAGCCACCAATGAAAATTCGCGGAGAGAATCGAAGCCCTATCCGGCCTGGCTCGCGGCACGATTCGCGGGTGATTGGCCTCTTCTCCGGCCGGGGTGTCGTCTGGGCACTCTTCGCGATCCTCGCCTTGGGCGCGTTGCTTCGCGGCCTCTATCTCGCGGAGATCCGCCCCTCGGCCGACTTCGCGATCCCCTCCGCCGACGCCGACTACCACAACTACTGGGCGCGAGCGCTCGCCTTCGGTGATTGGACGCAGCCCGCGGGTGAGCCCGATCCCGAGATTCGGACCACGCCGTACTTCCGCGCGCCGGGCTACTCCTATCTTCTCGCCGCCGTCTATCGCGTGACCGGTCGGGGTTTCGACGCGCCACGGGTGGCGCAGATGGCGATGGGCCTCGCCTCGGTCGTGCTTGGGTTCCTCATCGCGCGTGTCGCCTTCGGTCCCTTGGCGGGGTTGGTGCTCGCGGGCATGCTCGCGACCTACTGGCCCTTCTACTACTACGAAGGGGAATTCCTCGACGCGGCGCTCTCGCTTTTCCTCCTCCTCGCGCTGGTCGCTTCTCTCATCGGGTGGCGCGCACGCGGAGGGCCGCGCTGGCTGCTCGGGATCGGCCTGCTGTTGGGGTTTGCCGCCGTGGTTCGACCGAACTTCCTCGCGCTCGCACCGGTGGTCGGGCTCTGGATCGCATGGACGATGCGTTCGCGACGAGAGACGGGCGCGCTTCGCGGGCTCGCGGTCTTGGCGCTCGGGATCGGACTCGCGCTCCTGCCGACGACGATTCGGAATTGGCGCGTGGCCCACGCCTTCGTTCCGATCTCGACCAACGCGGGCATCAACCTCTACATCGGCAACAACCCGAGCGCGGAGGGCTTCGTCGTCGGCACCACCGAGGTGGGCAACTTCGACAACTGTTACGAGTGGCCGCGGTTGGTGGAGAGCGTTGGGCGCCGCGTGGGCGCGCCGGTCGATCACGTCGCCGCGTCGGCCTGGTTCTCGGCGCGGGCGCGTGAGTACATCGCCGCGCATCCCGGCCAGGCGATCGCGCTGGCGTGGCAGAAGGTGCTGCTGTTTCTCGGCCCGGTCGAGCCGACCGACAATCGCATCGTGCAGGGCGACCGCGCCGTCTTTCCGCTGCTCCGCCTCAATCCGTGGAGCTTCGCCCTCGCCTTCTCGCTCGCGATCGGCGGCGTGATCGCGCTCTTCGCCTCGCGTGCGCGGCTCGAGCGACGAGGGCTCGAGATCGCGGCGCTGGTCGGGCTCCTCTTCGTCGTTTGGCTGGCGTCGTTCGTTCCGTTCGCGGTGACCGCGCGGTACCGCGCTCCCGCCGTGCCGCTTCTCCTCTTCTTTGGAGCGTATTTCGTCGCGCGCTTGATCGAGGAAGCGCGTGCGCGGAGGTGGCGCGCCTTAGGCCTCGGACTCGCGATCTGGATCGTGGCCTTCGGAGTCGCGAGCGTGAACTTCGCTCAGGCCGAGCCAAGCCTTGCTCACTGGCACTACCAGCAGGGACTCGTGCTCAATCGCGCGGGGAGAAAGGCCGACGCCGAGGCTCGCTTCCGCGAAGCGCTGGCGCGCAATCCGAAGTACGCCGCGGTGATGGTCGACCTAGGCGCGCTGCTCGCGGCACAGGGGAAGGTCGCGGAGGCGCTGCCTTACTTCGAGCAAGCGGTTGGCGCGCGACGAAACGACCTCGTGCTGCTTGGGAATCTCGCGGGCGCGTATGAGCTGCTCGGGCGGACGAGCGACGCCCACGCGGTCTATCAGCGCATGCTCACGATTCAGCCCGGTTCGCGCAAGGCGGCGCAGGGCGCGGCGCGCACGCAATAGCGCCGCTCAGGCGCCGCGCGAGAGCAATGCGAACTCCTTCGCGTGGTAGGTCAGGATGATGTCGGCGCCCGCCCGTGTGATCGAGAGCAGGATCTCGCGCATCACGCGCTCGCCGTCGAGCCAGCCGCGCTCCGCCGCCGCCTTCACCATCGAGTACTCGCCCGACACGTTGTAGGCCGCGACCGGCACCTGGAATTCATCCTTCACCCGGCGGATGACATCGAGGTAGGAGAGGGCCGGCTTCACCATCACGATGTCGGCGCCTTCGTCGAGATCCTCCGCCACCTCGCGCAGCGCCTCGTCGCTGTTGGCCGGATCCATCTGGTACGAGCGCCGGTCGCCGAACTTAGGCGCCGATTCGGCCGCCTCGCGGAACGGGCCGTAGAAGCCGGAGCAGTACTTCGCCGCGTAGGAGACGAGCACGATGTCGTCGAGGCCGGCGTTGTCCAAGGTCTGGCGAATCGCGCCGATGCGTCCATCCATCATGTCCGAAGGAGCGACCACGTCGGCGCCCGCCTTCGCGCAGGTCAAGGCCATGCCCTGCAGGCGCGGCAAGGTCGCGTCGTTGTCGACGCGCTCGCCGCGAAGGATGCCGCAGTGCCCGTGATCGGTGTACTCGCAGAGGCAGATGTCGCACCATACGAGCAGATCGAGGTGTGCCTCCTTGATCGCGCGAACCGCGCGCGGCACCACGCCGTCGTCCTCCACCGCGGAGGAGCCGGTCGCGTCCTTCTGCTCGGGAATGCCGAAGAGGATCACGTTCTTGATCCCTAAGTCGGCGAGCGCGCGACACTCTTCCACCGTGCGATCGACCGACATCTGTGCGATCCCCGGCATGCTCGAGATCGGCCGCTCGACTCCCTTGCCCGGACAGACGAAGAGCGGCTGCACCAATCCCGCGATCGATACCTGGCTCTCGCGGACCATGCTGCGGAGAGCTTCGTTCTGGCGAAGACGACGCGGACGGTGTGTGGGGAAGGGCATCTCGTACTCCTTGGGCAAGGCCGGGTATCTCGTTTGCGATGAGCTCCGCGCGCCACTGGTTTGAATCGCGCGCCTCTCGTACAGTAGCCCTCTCGGCCGGATCGGCCAAGACTGGCGAGGCCACGACGCCGCCTGCCGTTCGATCGATTACGCGATCCGGCTCGTTCCTTCCCCGGCGAGGAGGAGGACATGCTCAGGTTACTGGCGCTTGCGCTTCTATTCGGTGCGGCGACCGAGGCTCGAGTGCAGCTCGAGGATCCTTGGGTGCGCCTGCTGCCCCCCAGTAGTGATGTCACCGCGGCGTTCCTTACCATTCGCAATGACACCGCCGAGGCGGACACGCTGCTCTCGGCCGCCGGCGACTGCGCCGCGGCGGTGGAGCTTCACGTGATGACGGAGTCCGACGGCAAGATGACCATGCAGAAGGTCGATCGGCTGGTCATTCCCGCGCGGGGCAAGCTCGAGCTGCTGCCGGGCGGCACGCACATCATGCTGATCGGGCTCACGCGTCCGCTTTCGGTGGAGGAGCCGATCAAGCTCACCTTGCGCTTCTCTCGTGAAGGAGACGTGCCTTTGGTCGCGCCGGTCGTCGATCTTCGGCGGAAGGCGGGAGGAAATTGAACGCCGGGCGCACCGTCGCGGCGCTCCTCCTCGCTTTGCTTCTTTTCGGGTGCGGCGGGTCGGATCGAAGCGGCGCTCGGAAGCTCCCCAAGGGAGGCGAGCTTGATCTGTCGACCGTCGGAGGGGAGCCCTTCCACCTCTCCGATCATCCGAGCGAGGTCAAGCTCGTCTACTTCGGCTACACGCGATGTCCGAGCGCCTGTCCTGCGGCTCTCACGCGAGCAGAGTCGATCACCGAGCTACTGCGCGCCGACGGCCTCGATCGCGATCTCTTGTTCATCTTCGTCACGATCGATCCCGAACGCGACACGCCGGCCAAGCTGACCGAGTACCTCGATTTCTTCGGGGTGAATGGCGTCGCGCTCACGGGCAGCGAGTTCGAGATCGGGCGCGCCGCGCGGCGCTACGGGGTGACCTATGAGCGCACGATCGCCGATCCGCGAAACGGGTACTTCTTCTCCCACACCACGAGCTTCTTCCTGCTCGATCGAGCCGGCACGCTCCGGCGGGTGGTCGACTCGGAGGTTCCGGTCGAGCAGTCGGCGGGTTGGGTGAAGGAGCTGCTGCGCGAGCCGGCGGAGACCACGTCCGGCTAGGCGCTCAACCGATCGTGGATCGCGGCCGCCAGGTCTTCCATCGTCGGGCGTGCTGCTTGGATCGACGGCTCGATGCCCGCCTCGCGAAGCGCTTCCGCCGCGGAGAGTCCGAGCACCGCGGTATTCGAGGCGCCGAGCCACGCGCGCGCACCTTCCTCGCCGAGCTCTTTCGCCATCGTCTGAAGGAGGATCTGGACCGCGAGCCCGCTGGTGAAGACGACGACGTCCCAGCTCGTCCCTTCCGGAGGCAGGAGCACGCTGACGTCCGGAGGATCGGCCTCGATCTCGTAGGCGACCACCTGATCGACCTGATGTCCCGCGTCACGTAGGAGCGCCGGCAGCGCCGCGCGTGCGTTACGCGCCGCCGGAAAGAGCACGCGGAGCGAGGAGCGCGGATCGTGCGTCAGGAGCTCGCGCGCCAAAGTGGCCGCGTCGAAGGCTGTGGGGACCAGATCGGGATCGCGTCCTAACTCAGCTCGAAGCGCGCTGGCGGTGCCGGGACCGACACAGCCCCAACGCGGCGATAGCGGACGCGCCGCGTCGAAAGGATCGATGCCGAGATCGCGAAGCTCGTGGGCAAGCGACTTCACCGCGCGACCGCTGGTCAGCACGATCCAGTCGTAGCGCGCCAAGTCCGCCGCCGCCGCTTGAAGCGGCGCGGGATCCGAGGGCGGAGCGGTTCGGGTCAGAGACACGCCGTGCACCCGCGCGCCGGCGGCGGTCAATCGCTCTTCGAAGCTCGGATTCGAGCGCTCCTCGCGAGTGATGAGGATGGAGCACCCGATCAGAGGCTTCACTGGATCCACGGGAATATCCGTTCGCCGAAATGAATGGTTCGTCGAGTTGGATGTCGCGCGGGGAGCGCCGGACTAAGCTCCGGTCGGGGCAGCGCCGGCGGGGGCGGCTTCCTTCTTCTTCTTCGGAGTGGGCGACGGCTTCTTCGTCCCCTTGAGCTTGAGCGACTCGCGGATCTTGGCCTTCTTTGCCTGCTCCTTGGCGTGGCGGCGGCGTTTGATTTCCTTCGATCGTTGCGATCCAGCCATAGAAGGTCCTTTCCGGCTTTCGTCCTAGACGGTGTCCAATTCGACGACCCTCGCGAAGCTAGTGAATTCGCGGGTGAAATGGCAAGGAGTTATCGGCGCTCGATCTCGGCCAGGATGCGATCGGCGCCGCGCGCGATCAAGGTCTCGCCGAGCTTCTCGCCGAGCGCGCGCGCCGCTTCGAGCGCGGCATCGCCTCCTTGCCCACCGGAATCGAGTGCGGATAGCTCCACCGCATCCGCTTCCCGAAGCACGCGCGTACCGTCGAGCGAGGCGACCATGCCATCGAGCGTGAGTCGTCCCGAGCGAAGCTCCGCATGCGCGCCAACCGGCACCAGGCAGCCACCTTCGAGCCTTTGTAAGAGCGCGCGCTCCGCCGTCACCGCGAGGCGCGCGGAGCGATCCTCGAGCCGCGCCGCCAGGTGCCGCACTGGAGAATCCTCGTCACGCGTCTGAATGCCGAGCGCGCCCTGACCCGGCGCGGGCAACACGAGTGCGAAGTCGAGCGCATGCGCCCCTTCGGGCAAGAGACCCAGGCGAAAGAGCCCGGCACGCGCGAGCACGATCGCGTCGTAGCGCCCTTCGTTCAGCTTCCGGACGCGGGTCGGCACGTTGCCGCGAAGATCTTCGTACTCGAGGTCGGGACGAAACGCGCGAAGCTGCGCCTTTCGCCGGAGGCTCGAGGTGCCGATCTTGGCGCCGGGGGCGATCTCGCGAGGGCCGAGCTTTCCGAGCCAGACATCGTGCGGGTCCTCGCGCTCCGGAATCGCGGCGACGGAAAGCCCCGCCGGCGAAACGGTCGGAAGATCCTTCAGGCTATGCACCGCGAGGTCGATGCGCCGCGCCAGGAGCGCCTCTTCGAGCTCCTTGGTGAAGAAGCCCTTGCCGTCGGCCGCGGCCCAACCGGCCGCCGATGACGTCTGCTCGCTCAGGTGATCGCCTTCGGTCTTGATGATCTCGATCGGGCAATCGAGCCCGGGCTGGAGCGCGCGCAAGAGTCCTTGCACGTGATGCGCCTGCCAGAGCGCGAGGTCACTTCCACGGCTTCCGATCACGAGTCGGCTGACGGTCACTCGATGCTCCTCTCGGCTCCGTTCTTGGGAGCGCTTGCGGGCGGCTCTTCCTCGCCGAGCTGAAAGATGCGGCGGACCAACTCCACCGTGCGCGGATCGGAGGCGCCGCCGTTTCTGAGCAGCGCGGTCGGCCCATGCAGCAGCTTGTTCACGATGCCGCGCGTCACCCGATCGACCATCTCCTGCTCGCCCGCGGAGAGGCCACGGCCGTGTCGCTCGATCTCCGCCGCGCGCACCGACTCGAAGCGATCCCGCAGCTCGACGATGAGCGAGCCGGCGGCGCGCGAGCCGAGCCAGCGAGTGAAGGAGTTGAGCTCCTCCTCAACGATCGCCTCGACCTTCGGGATCTCCTTCTGCCGCTTGCCCAGGTTCTCCTTCACGATCCGATCGAGCGCTTCCATGCCGTAGACGAAGGCGCCCTCGAGCTCGTGGATCGCGGGATCGACGTCGCGCGGGATCGCGATGTCGACGAAGACGAGCGAGCGGCGCCTTTGCCGCAGCACGTCCTGCACCATCTTCTTCGTGACCAGCGGGACGGGAGATGAGGTCGCGGTCACGACGACGTCGACCTCGGCCAGAAGCCCGCCGATCGCGTCGAGCATGACCGGCTTGCCGCCGACCTCAGCCGCAAGCGCTTCCGCCTTGTCGAGCGAACGATTTGCCACCCAGAGCGCGCTCGGCTCCTCACTCTTGAGGTGCCGCGCGGCCAAGCTGCCCGTTTCGCCCGCGCCCACCACCAGCACGGAGCGCTTGCGCAGATCGCCGACCACCTTGATCGCGAGCTCGACCGCGGCCGACGCGACCGAAACCGATCCGCGTCCGATCTCGCTCTCCGCGCGCGAGCGTTTGCCCGCGTGCATCGCCGACTGGAAGAGGCGCTCGAGCACGGGGCCGATGCCGCCGACATGCTTCGCGCGATCGTAGGCATCGCGGACCTGGCCCAAGATCTGCGCTTCACCGACGACGAGCGAATCGAGCCCGCAGGCGACACGGAAGAGCTGCCTCACCCCGTCAAGCCCGGCGCGTCGAGCGAAGGCGGCGGAGTTTCGATGCGCCAACTCCGAGCGCGGACCGGTCAGGAGCGGCAGCAGATCGCGGTGCGGCTCAGGATCCGCGACCACCAGATAGGCCTCGGTGCGATTGCAGGTCGAGATGATCGCCGCCTCGCGCACCGAGCGATCGCGCAGCAACACCGTCTCGACCCAACGCTCGGCCTCATCGTGTGAGAAGGCGAAGGCCTCGAGCAGATCGCTCGACGCCGTCTTGAGGTTGAGCCCGACCTGATGGAGCCCGATTTCGACGTCTGCCTGGTTCGGGGTTCGCTCGGCCGCGGTCACGCCGCCCCTCCCGTGGCGAAGACGTGGAAGGTGTGTAGCACCGTCTGGAGCATCCACACCGACACGATCGCGACCAGAAAGCCGGTGAGAAAGAGGATGGCCAGCGGGCGGTTGGGCCAGCGGAAGCGATAACGCAGAACGAGGCCGGTGCCGTAGAGCGCCCAGACCAAGAGCGTGAGGTGAAGCTTGGGATCACGCCAGAAGTCGTGAATCTCGCGCGCGCCCCAGATGGTGCCGATCGCCATCGCGAGCGTGAGCGCGCCGAAGCCGATCATCGCCGCGCCCAGGTTCATCCGCGCGAGCACCTCGAGCGGCGGCAAGCGATCGAAGACGAGGCCGAAGCTCCGGCGTTTGAGCGCGTGGTTGAGCAGGAGAAACATGAACGCATACACCGCGGAGACCGCGAAGGCGGCATAACCGAGCAACGCCAGCGTGGTGTGAAAGCCGAACCACGCCGTCTTGAGCAGCGGTGAAGGCGCGCCCACGCGCGGCACCAGGAGCGCCGATAGCGCGGACAGCGGCGTGACGAGGAAGAGGATGAACATCCCCGTGTAAGGATTCTTCTGCTGCGCCTCGAGCACGAGGTAGACGAGGGCGACCGAGAGAGCGAGCAAGGAGAGGATCTCGGTGAAGTCGGCCAGCGGGCAACGGCGATACTGCGCCGAGCGCGCGCCGATCACCGCTAAGTGCAGCAGCACGATCACGACCAGGGCCGGTGTGACCGTGCGTCGAGCGAAGCTCGAGCCGCGAAAGAAGAGGATCGCGTAGTTCAAACCCGCTAGTGCGTACAAAAGAGGCAGCAGCGATGCGAGCATGTCCACGATCTGAGTCATCGTCCTCGGTCGCCCCCTCCATCCCATCCGCCCCGCCACGCGGAGAAAGCGCTGTGTTTCTCTACAGCGCCAGTCTCGCGCAGTCATCGAGCGAAGTCCAGCCACGATCCCAATCGGCACTGGGATCGTGGCGGTTGGAGGAGATTCGATCTCGTGTGCAGAGCGGTCGTGGGATCAGCGAGCGATGACGATCCTTCGCGTGAGCGTCGTCTCGCGGCCTTCGAAGTGGACCCAGTAGATTCCGTTGGCCAGGAGTGTCCCGCGGTCGTCCATTCCGTCGAAGGAGATGCGAGACGAGCCGAGCGCGTTCTCCGCGCGAAGCAGGCGCACGCGTCGTCCTCGCGCGTCGAGCACTTCGAGCCTCCCTTGGGTCGGAGCGTCGAGCCTCAACGAGAGCTCGACCTTCCCTCGACTCGGCACCGGCCAGCACTCGAGGCTTGGCTCGCTCGGTTCCGCGACGTCGACCTCCACCGGCGGATCGTCGTTGTCGTTCACCGCGGTGCTGGCGGAGACGACGTTCGAGAGGTTGGGATCGAGGCGGCCGTTCACCCAGTTCCGCACCGCGACGTAGTAGGTCGTGTTCGGAATCAGGCCCGAGATGTTCGCGTAGGCGGTGCCGCCGGGGGGCACCTCGAGCGGATTCCCCGCGTAGGGCGTCGCGTTGTGCCAGTTGCCGGGAGTGATCGGGTTGCGGGAGTAGCGGACCTCGAACTGATCGACCGGATTGGGATCGTAGGACGGGGCCTGAAACCAAGCCCGTACGCGTTGCGAGCCGGTCTGCACCACCGCAAGGTCGGTCACGGTGCGCCAGAAGCTGATCCGCGCGTCGTCCGCCGGAATGTCGCGAAGCGTGACCGTGTTCGGATTGACCTCGACCACGCCCTTCGAGAAGACGCGGACGTAGAGCGTGTCGGCCGGCGTTTCTCCCTGGTAGGTTTCGCGCGCGAACGCGCCGAGCGACGCGCCGAGATCGAGGTCATATTCCGGCTGCCACGCGAGCTCCCACTCATCCTTGGTAAACATGAAGTATCCGTCGCCGAGCAGCGTGGTGCCGAGGCCGATGCGCTTTCGACGCTCGATCTTGGACGGCGGGTCACTCTCCTGGTAGCGCACTTGGAGGAGCGAGAGATCCCAGCCTTCGTGCAAGTCATCGTTGTTGTGATGGACGAACCACTCCGACCAGCGATACCCGGGCCCCCATAGATCGTCACCGCTCCAGTCGCGGAGACCGTAGAACCAGTCGCGCCACTCCTGCCATTCCTGGCTCGGTGGTCCGTACCACGACTCGATCTTGATGCCCGAGAGATCGGTCCACCACGACGGATTCATGAAGCGGTTGCCCGCGTTCAACACCAAGGGCAGATCGTTGCCGACGGCGGCCCAGAGATGGTCGTGAAAGACCTCGTTCATCTCGCGATAGAGAATCGAGAGGCTGTCCCGATCGCCGCCGAGCGAGCAGGTGTGATAAACCCCCTCCGCCTCGCCGTCGCGATCGGGATCGGCGTACTGGTAGGTTTGCCAGCCCCACGAGCCGACGCAGTCGACCAAACCTTCGAACACGAGCCCTTGGTAAAGGGAGCTGTTCCAACCCCAGCGCGCGCTCGGCAGGTTGCCTCCCGTGATCTGCGGCAACGCGACCTGCGTGAGCCACTCGACGTAGTTGAGCCCGCGCGAGGTTCCGTAGGTCCCCTTCGGACAGTAGCGCGTCCAGTTGGCCGCCCATCCGCCCCACTCGGGGATGCGATTGCCGTTGATGTCGCGCAGGTACCAGTCGTTCTTGATCGCGTAGAGCTGGCAGAGACGAATCAAACTCCACGTGGTATCGGGATACCAGAAGGTCTGACTTTCACTCCAGCTCACGATGTTCTGCGGCATCCAGAGGAAGAAGAGGTCGATGCCCGGCTTGCGTTGACGCACCTTCGCGATCACCGGCGGCGATTCGCTGAAACCGACCAAATCGTACCGGGCCAGAGTGTCAAGTTGAGCGTCGGTCATCTCGCCCACCTGTCGCGTGTACAAGGCGAGCTTCGGGTAATGATCGTTGACGTCGTCGGCCAAAGCACAAGATCCAAACAGGAAGACATGGCAAAGCAGCAGGCAGCACGCTGCCCAGAGCGAGCGAAGTATCACACACACGTTGGTTCTTCCTTGGAGCGTCGGGCGCAGCGCAAGCGCTGCTGCCGCGCAGTTGCGTGTTATCCCTGGTCGAGCGGATTTCGCTGAACTTGCCCCGTGAGCGAGAAACTGCGAGGACGGACGACGGAAGACTAAGCGAGCCTCAACGCCGATGTCGAGCCTGCGCGTGCTTCGCCGGGCACGAAGAGTGACTTCGGTGTGATGACATCCATGGACCCAGGCGCAGTAGTCGTGAGCAGTCGAGTCGAGCCGGTCGGTCAAGCAGTGGCGTCACCGTTCGCCGAAGGCGACATCGGCATCGCCGGTGCATTACAACCAATACTCCCAGCGACGCGAGGCGAGGACATAGACGCCGAGCCCCGCGTTCGCTACCGCGTGCGCGACGATGCAGTCGGCGAGCGAGCGCGTGCGGCGAAGCCAGTCATTGAGCAGCAATCCCGTGATCAGACCTACGTCCCAGTAGGGACCATGCTCGCTCGCGAAGAGCGCCGCGGTGATCCAGAAGGCGGAGCGCGAGTGCTCCCCGATTGCGAGCGCGGTGAAATCGGCTCGTGTGAGCCAACGGAGCAGAAAGCCGCGCCAGAACAGCTCCTCAATGATCGGCACCACCAGCACGGTGCCGCACATGCGAAAGAGGAGGAACGCGAGGTTCGCGTGGAGATCGGGCGGAAGCGAGCTCTCGACCTTGCCGGTCAGCGCGTTCGAGAAGAGCCAGTGCTGTCGATACCCCGGGAAGAGGAGATCCGGCCCGATCCAGAGGACGAAGATCGCGACGCCGAGTCCGATGCTCGACAACAGGCGCCGCGGCCGTAACGAAGTCACCGAACGAGACAGGACGAGAAGTGCGGCCGAGACCACGATCACCCGAAGCGGGTACTCGATCTCCGCGCCGAAGGGGAGGAGCTTCCGCGCCGCGAGGAACGCGATGAAGAGGAAGAACGGCACGACGTACGGCAGCGCGGGATGCATGGGTCGCTTCTCCATTCGGCTATCGACTCCTCACGCGCGCTTGAAAGGTCGGGCCTGGGGGCGGCGGCACGCGACGGCGCGCGTCCTCGTTCGGCGCGTGCCTGCGCTCGAGCTCGAGGCGAAGGCTCTCCTCGCCGCGCGCCATCGCCCAGCGATGGTTCGCCTCGAAGATCGGCTTGAAGACGAAGGAGAGAGCGCGAAGGAGCGGCTTGTCGGCGCGGATGCGCCAGTCGTACCAGAGGTCGACCCACTCGCCGTCTTGCGCGAAATCCCACATGCCGGTACCGACGAAGTCGCCGGTCGCGCGCAGCGCTGAGCGACGCGGGCGTTCCGCCTCGGTGACCACGAACTCCCAACGAAGCGTGTAGGGGAGCCAGCCCTTGGTGTAGAGCCGCACTCGCTTGCCGACTCCGTTCGGCGCGCCCGGCTCCACCACCTTTACCTCGAGGTAGACCGAGGGCCACCAACGCTCGAGCGACTCGGCTTCACCAATCAGGTCGTAGACTTCTTCGCGGGTGCCCTTCGCTCGCCATCGCGTGACGAAGTGGTACTCGTTTGAGCCCAAAGCCCCTCCGGCTTGTTCCGCGCCTCGTGCTGAAGCAACCATCGCTTGCGATCGAGGCCGCCCGCGTAGCCATGCAACGTGCCGTCGGCCGCGATCACGCGGTGGCACGGTACCACGATCGCGATCGGGTTGCGCGCGTTGGCCGAGGCGACGGCGCGCACCGCGGTCGGCTCTGCGATTCGTCGCGCGAGCTCCCCGTAAGCGATGGTGCTTCCGACCGGAATGCGCCTGAGCTCCGCCCAGACACGCTTCTGAAACGGGGTGCCGGGCGCGTCGGTCGCGATGCGATCGAGCGCGTCGACGTCCCCCTCGAAGTAGGCGGCAAGCTCGCGCGCAACCGTGCTGCGCGAGGCGGGCGAAGCGAGCTCGGTCGAACCGTAGTGACGCTTGAGCCAGGTGAAGAGCCATGCATCATCGGCGCCGAAGCTGAGCGCGAGTAGCGTGCCCGGCTGATCGGGTGAGGTCACGAGTGTGAGTCGGTCGATCGGCGAATCGATTTGCTCGAGGGCGAGCGTGCAGGTCGTCTTGGTCATTGGGAATCTCCCTTCGCGATGCGCACGTCCTCCGCGCGCTCGGCCAGTAGGTGCACCACCGCGTAAGCCCGCCATGGGCTCCACTGACGCGAGTGGCGTTCGACTTCGCGCTCACTGCCGCGCGTCCCTTCCGCCGCGAGAGCGAGCTTGAGCCAGAGATCGCCGCTGGGGCAGGCATCCGGCTCGCCCATCACGCGCATCGCGATCATCTGCGCGGTCCAAGGACCAATGCCCGGCATCGCACCCAGAGTCTCGATCGCGGCGTCGAGCCCGCGGCCCGGTTGAAGATCGAGCGCGCCTTCCTTCACCGCGATGGCAAAGGCCCGCACGGCCGCCGCCCGTGCGGTCGTCAACCCGAGTCCAACCAGATCGTCCGACGCCACCGCCTCCACCGTCGGAGACAGATGCGAAAGCCCGGATGCCTCGAGCGACTCGCGCATCGGCGACGGAAGCGGTTCGCCGAGTCGCGCGACCAGGCGGCCGTGCAACGTCGTCGCGCCCGCGACAGAGATCTGTTGACCGAGCAGGATCCGCACCGCGGTTTCAAATCGATCCCACGCGCCCGGAACACGGAGGCCCGGTCTCGCGCGCAGGCTCGCGCGCAGTCGAGGATCGGCCTCCAACTGCCGCGAGATGAGGAGCGGATCGGCCTCGAGATCGAAGAGGCGGCTCGCACGCTCCGCGATCTCGAGCAGATGACGCGAGAGCTCCGGCGCGACCTCGAGGTCGAGGGCATGCTCTCCCGCGCGCGGCGCGGCCTCGAACCAACCGACGTCGGTGCCGAGTCGCACGGTGCGTCGATAGCGCCCGTCCTTCACGCGCTCGACGCCCGGCACCGCGCGTGCTTCCAGAAACTCGAGCAGGCGCGCCCAATCGAACGGCGGGCGATAGGCGAGCTTCAGGTGGATCGTGCTTCCGATCGCCTCTCGCTTGCCGCGCCGCCGCGCGCGGAGCTCGGTCGGACTCCGGCCGAACGACGCGAGCAGGGCATCGTTGAAGCTCCGCACGCTGCCGAAGCCGGAGGAGAGCGCGATCTCCGTCATGCTCAGCTCCGTTTGATCGATCAGCCGACGCGCGAAGTGCACGCGCCGCGTGCGCGCGATCGCGATGGGCGACGCTCCGAGGTGTGACATGAAGAGGCGCCGGAGCTGCCGTTCGCCCAGGCCAAGTCGCTCCGCCAGGGTCTCGATCGGTTGTTCGTCGAGGAGACCCGCGTGGATGAGCCGCAGCGCGCGCGCCACGGTCGCGGATGTACCCGCCCACGCCGGTGTGCCGGGCGCGGTCTCCGGCCGACAACGCCTGCAGGGACGAAAGCCTTCCGCCTCCGCCGCCGCCGCGCAGGCGTAGAAGCGGCAGTTCTTGCGCTTCGGGATCGGCGCGGGGCAGCCGGGCCGGCAGTAAACGCCGGTCGATCGCACCGCCAGAACGAAGCGCCCTTCGAAGCGCCGGTCGCGGCTCTCGACCGCGCGAAAGCAAAGCTCTTGATCGAGGTTCATGGGGACATTCTGCCAGAGGGTCGTCTGGGGCGCTGGCAGGATTCGGACACTGCTTCGCGGGCACCGTCGGCCGCTCGGCAGGCGCTCGGCCCAGCTCCCGGAGCGCGAAGAGCGCGAAGGGAGCGACGAGCGCCAGCAGAGTTACGGCGAACGACGCGAGAGGGAGAGGGCGAAGTTCTCGAAAGAATCCGTGTGCCACTCGAGCATCGAGAGGCCGGCGGCGCGCAGGAGGTCCTCGACGGAAGCGCGATGGTACTTGCAGGAGATCTCGGTGCGGATCTCTTCGCCTCGATCCAGGCTCTGGATGTAGGGCCGTTC
>CAZZAH010000041.1:0-14100 GCA_964652115.1 uncultured bacterium
TCGGCTTCATCCAGCTCAAGCGGAAGAACTGGGAATCCGGGCTCAAGGTGCTGCGGGACGCGACGGGCGCGGAGCCGGGCAACGCGGACGGCTGGGCGATGCTCGGGCAGGCGCAGCTCGGCGTCAACGATCTCGCGGGAGCCGAGGCGTCGTTCAAGAAGTGTCTGGAGATCCGGCCGGACCACCCGACCGGGAAGAGCGGACTCGACGTGATTCAGAAGGCCCGCGCAGCTGGCGCGGGCAAGAAGCCCTAGCGCAGGCGCGGGCGGAAGCCTACGGGAGGGAGCATGACGTTTGACCGAGAGAAGCGCGGCGACATTCACATTTTGACGCCGAAGAAGGACCTCCAAGGCGGGGAAGAGACCCGCGAGCTGGAGCGTGCGATTCAGGAGATCATGGCGGAGGGCACGCCCAAGATCGTGGTCGACCTGGGGCGGATCTCCTTCTTGAACTCGACCGGCTTGGGGTCGCTGGTGGCCGCGCACAGCGGCTGCAGCAACCGCGGCGGTTGGATGCGCCTCGCGCGGATCGGCAAGCGGATCAACAATCTCTTCCTCGTGACGAAGCTGGCCCTGGTCTTCGAGACCTTCGACAGCATCGACGAGGCGGTCGCCGGCGAATCGAAGTAGTCGCGCGGGCGCTCGGTCCGAGCGTTCGTGCCGCGGGTTGTACGGCTAGTGTGGATCAGGGGAAGATCGAGGCACTGAAGGAGGGCATCGATGAAGAGTTACGTCTTCATACCGATTCTGGCGGCGTCGCTCGCCATCGGATTCTACATCTACTCACAGCTGCCAGAGTTCGTGCGCGCGGGAGGGCCGCTGATCGCGGTTCTGATCACGCTGCTCATCCTGGTGGCGACCTTCATCGTGGAGCGGCTCATCGTGCTGTGGCGCGCGGGCGGACGCGGTGACCTCGCCAGCTTCATCCGCAACATGAAGAAGCAGGTCGATGCCGGTAACGTCCCGGGCGCGATCGAAATCTGTAAGAAGCAGGGCGGCTGTCTGGCGAACGTGGTCGGCGCGGGCCTCGAGCGGTATCACGCTCTCCAGGGTTCGGCCCTCGACAAGGACGAGGTGTTGGAGGAGACCAAGCGCGCGATCGAAGAGGCCAACGCCCTCGAGAGCCCGCTGCTCGAGCGTAACCTGATCGCGCTCTCGACCATCTCTTCGGTGGCGACCATGATCGGTCTTCTCGGCACCACCACCGGAATGATCAAGTCGTTCAGCGCGATGTCGAAGGCCGGCGCACCCGACGCTTCCAAGCTCGCGCTCGGTATCTCCGAGGCACTCTGGAATACCGCCCTCGGCCTCTTCACCGCCATCATCGGCATCATCATGTACAACTACTTCACCAATCGAGTGGACATGTACAACTACTCGATGGACGAGACGACCTACGAGGTGATGCAGCTGCTGCGTCACCGCAAGGAGCACTGATGGCCCACAAGCGGCGCAGGGTCGGCATCGCCATCGACATGACGCCGATGTGCGACGTCGCCTTCCTGCTCTTGATCTTTTTCATGTCGACCACCCAGTTCAAGCCGCCGGAGGAGGTCGCGGTCAACCTGCCCGCTTCGCAGTCGGAGATCCATGTGCCGGAAACCGGCATCATCATCCTGACCGTGAACAAGGACGGGCGCTACTTCATCGGCGGAGAGAAGGGCGACGCGGCCGAGGTGGAGAAGGGCGAGCTTGCCGACGCGATCAAGGGCTGGCGCGGTCGTAATCAGAACGCGATCGTGATCGTGAAGGGTGACAAGACTGCCGACTTCGGAGCGGTCTCCGACCTGATGGACGCATTGGCGGACGCGAAGGCGAACCGCTTCAACTTGATGACCGACCTCAAGAAGGTCGAGAAGAAGTAAAGGAGCCGAGCGATGGGCGGGCTCGACATGGGAGGGGGCGACGCCCCTCATGGAAAAAAAGGCTTCGGTCTTCGGCGGGTAAAGCGCCGGATCGGAATCCGCCTCGACATGACCCCGATGGTCGACGTGGCATTCCTGCTTCTGATCTTCTTCATGGTCACGACCGTGTTCCGTCGCCCGCTGGCGATGGAAGTCAACATTCCGGACAAGCACGCGAAGGTCGAGGTCGCGGAGTCGAACGTCATGACGATGTACGTCCGCGAGGATGACCGCGCGTTCTACAAGATCGGCACCGGCATGATCCAGGATATCAAGTGGGCCGACATGGCGAGGACCTGGACCGAGCAGACCCGCTTGAATCCCGAGCTGATCATTCTGGTGAAGATGGACCGGAAGGCGAAGTATGAACGGATGGTCGATCTGATGGACGAGCTCGAAGGGGCGGAGATGAGCCGCTTCAGCGTCATCCCGATGCAGGACGTCGACAAGGCACTGGTGGAGAATCGGCCATGAGCACCAAGGCGACGGCGCTGCCGGCCAAGTCGATGCACATGAAGGGGGCGTTTCACCTCGATAACGCGCCCACTCTTCCGGTGGTCGGTGAACGCCACCCGCTGGTCCTCGAGTTCAGGAAATGGCTCTACTGGTCGAACGGGATCGCGCTCGGGATTTTCCTCATCGGCTTCGGGTCGTGGTGGTACATCACGCATCGCACGCCGAAGGAGGTCGAGGCTCCGACCGTGAGGATCGTTCGATACACGGACATCGGCGTGCCGCCTTCGATCTCGAAGCCGTCGGCGCCGCAGGTCAACCTGGCGACCCAGGTCGCGCCCCCGTCGATCGGCGTACCCGAGCCGGTGCCCGACTTCATGGCGCAGAACACCACCATCGCCACGCAGGAAGAAATGTCGGAGGCGCTCTCTCCGATCAGCATGGATGACATGGGCGGCAGTGGCGGCGACTCGCTCGTGGTTGACCTCGAGGCCGACGGCAATCCTTCGCCGGACGAGTTCGTGGCGGTGGAGGAGATGCCGGTCCTGATCCAGATCCCCGCTCCGGTCTACCCTGAGATGGCGCGCTCGGCCGAGGTCGAGGCGACCGTTCTGATTCGCGCTCTGGTGGGGAAGGACGGCAAGGTGGCGGACGCGATCGTCACCGAGGGCCATCCGATGTTGAACGACGCGGCGATTGCCGCCGCGAAGAAGGCGACCTTCAAGCCGGCCCTGCAGCAGCATCGCCCCGTGGCAGTGTGGGTGCAGATCCCGATGCGCTTCAGCCTGCACTAGCACAGGTCAGCCTGGACTAGCACAGGCTCGAACTCGCTTCGTCGGGCGAGCCGCTCGCTTCACGAAAACCTCCGCGTCGCACAAGGCGCGGAGGTTTTTCTTTGGCCCGCGCGATCCTCGCTTCCTTCCTCGCGGGCTCGAGGTCTAGGCTTTCCGCAAGGAGGTTCCGTTCGCTCCTACAGCCGGGGAAGGATGCAGTCGCTCAAGACGCAACCCGAGGACGAGGCTTCGCCGCCCGCCCCTAACCCGGAGAACGGACATGATCCACTTCCCCAAGCCTTCCTCACTCAGCCTTGATCGAATCGCGCGTCGAATGGCGCGTGCCGCGAGCGGTCGCTTCTCGCTCGCGGAGGAAAGGGAGCTGCCCGCGGTGGGCGAGGGACATCCTCTCGTCCGCGGAGCGGCGGCGCGCACCTGGGCCGCCGCCGTCTCGGCCATCTTCGGCCATCTGCTTCTGCTCGGGCTTTGGCAGAGCCATATGCAGATGCGCGCGAGCGAGCCGAGCGTGGTCGACGGCAAGCTCGATCGCTACGTGGTCTTCACGCCGCCGCCCTCCATCGTGAAGCCTGAGGTGGTGGTGGTCCCGCCGGGCGCGCCGTCGCTTCCGCGCGGTTTCGAGCGCGGCGTGATCGAGCCCGTGCCCGACGCGATCGCGATCGACCCCGGAGTGATCGCCTTCGATGGGATCGATGGACCGGTCTCGGACTCCGGCGTTTCCGCCGCCAGCTTCTTCGATCCGAGCAACGCCTTGCCGATCGCGATCGAGCACTCGCCGGGGCCGACCGACTTCATTCCGTACGAGCAGGCGCCGAGCTTGATCGAGATGCCGGCGCCGGCGTATCCAGAGCTCGCGCGCGCGGCGGAGGTCGAAGCTCTCGTGCGCTTGCGGGTGCTGATCGGCAAGGACGGCAAGGTGCGCGACGTGCTCGTGCTCGAAGGCCATCCGATGTTGAACGAGGCGGCGATCCGTGCGGCGCAACGTTCGTTGTGGCAGCCGGCGCTGCAGCAACATCGGCCGGTCGCGGTCTGGGTCGAGGTGCCGATGCGCTTCTCGCTTCACTGAGCCTAACGCTGCCGCGCGGCGCGAGGTCCCCGCTCGCGAGCCGTGGGGAAGGGACGATGTCGGCGGACGAGGCCTCGCCTCGCCGCCTTCATCGTGAAGCGGCCGATCGTCTGGTCCGCGTGGCCGGCGCCTTCTTCGGCGTCGCGGCCAGCGTCGCGGGATAAGGGCAATCGACGCGGATCGGGCAGACCTCGCAGGCCGGCTTCCGCGCGATGCAGACGCGCCGCCCATGAAAGATCAACGCATGCGAAAGACGAGTCCACTCCGCTCGAGGGAAGAGCGGCATCAAGGCGAACTCGATCTTGACCGGATCGGTTGCCGTGGTGAGCTCCAGGCGATGTGAGAGCCGCGTCACGTGCGTGTCGACCGTGATGCCCGGCGTGTCGAAGGCACTCCCGAGGATCACATTCGCGGTCTTCCGCCCAATCCCGGGGATCGTCACCAACTCGTCGAGCGTGCGCGGCACCTTGCCGTCGAAGCGTTCGACGATCGCGCGGCAACCGCCCAAGATGCTCTTCGCCTTGTTGCGGAAGAAGCCGGTCGAGCGGATCGCCTCTTCCAGTCCCTCCGGCCCGAGCTCGAGGTAGTCTTCCGGCTTCCGGCAGCGGGCGAAGAGCGCCGGGGTGACGAGGTTCACCCTGACGTCGGTGCACTGAGCGGAGAGCACGGTCGCGACGTAGAGGTCGAGCGGGGTCCGAAAATCGAGCTCGCAGTGGGCGTCGGGGTAAGCCTCGAGGAGGCCCTTCAGGATCCGGTGCGCCCGCTGGCGTAGCGCGACGGGTTGCGCTTGTTGGGTATCGTTTCTTGCCTGCAAAATCCATCCTCGGCACTCAGAACGGTGGGGCGTGCGAACGAGAGAACTCAGTGTGCCGGAGCAATGCCTCGAGGGGCAAAAGTACACCGTCGAGCGACGGGCGCCTACTGGTGTCCCTTGCCCGCCTCCGGAGGTTCCGCCTCGGCCGAAGTTAGCTCCGCTTCTCCCATATCAATCTCGCATCTGAGCGCGTCCCCTGGAAACTCGCTCTCGAGCGAGCGCTTTAACATGTACAGAAGAGTTGCGAGCTTCCACCGCTCCGCGTCCGACACGGTCGCTTCTACGTGCAGATCAAAGACCGCAGGTGCCGCGGCCCTCGTTCCCCCAAGCGGTCGGTCGACGATGATGTTCCGGGGGGCCAAGTCCTGGTGCAGGAACCGAGTCCCGCCTCGTGGTGGGAATGTTCTCATCATTCCATCTGCTTGGTACCCACTCTCTCTGTGCCCAGTACGCGCGGGGATTAACAGGTCCACGAAGGGACAGCGAAACCAGGTTTGAAGCGACTTCCCGTGAATCTCGGCCGCTTCAAATCGCACGGCGATCGGCTCGAGCTCACGGCCCATCAATTGTCCTTTGCCGGCTTCGATCCGATTGTATTTGGTCGGCTCGATACCCAGAGCTCGGGCTAGGTCCGTCTGCTTGATCTTCGTCGCCAGGCGTAGAACCCGGAGGCGGCGACCGTCGAGCTCCTTGCCAGCGAAATCGTCTGGTGTCATGTCTGGTTGCTCTGCCTTCGTGGTCGTCGTTTCAAGCGTCGCGACGCCCTGACCGATGCTCCGCCGGAGTGGTGAGCCGCCCCGGTCGGGATTCTCGGCCGGGGTGGGTCTCACTCGGGTTGCATCCGTGTGCGTGCCGTACAAACCCACCTCCTGTGTGTAAGCTCCGTGCCCAATTCAGGCGGCCGCTGCAGGTCCACTCGGCGTCGACATAGGCCCCTGAGAGACCACGCCTTGCACCATTCTCTCCAGCATGATGGCCGGATCTACGAAAGGGCCGATCCCCCGAGAAGTGAGTAGTTTTGCGCTTCCTTGCGCTGCAAGGCGCATGGGAGAGGTTTTCTCGAGGATCTCCCTGGCCCCAATCCAAAGCACTCAGTGCGTCCGGAGAACGCGATGGCCGCCGCTGTCGTTGGCCGATCCACTTGGCCAACCCGATCCATGAACTAACCGCAGCACGATGCCAGTATGCGGAAAAGCGCGCAAGAGAGAAAATGCGGTGGCCAAGTCATGCAGATTGCGAGATAATGCGAAGTGAAGCGCATCTCCGCGCAATCATGAACTCTCACAGGTCCTTCGGGGAGGGTGGGAAGATGAGGTCGATCTTTCGGGCGTCGGTATCTTTAGCATGCTCTTTCATGGCGGTTTTCGCGGCTCCCAACGCTGCCAGGGCTGCCGCAGATGTCGCGGCTGATCCTGACTCGGCACGGGCTCAGCTTGAGGAGTGGCATTACCTCGATGCTTCCTGGGTCGGCATCAATGGCGTCGAGCTCGCGCCTGGCGCGGTCGTAGAAATCGCGTTCCAAATCAGCCCTGCTCCCGAGGGCATGAGTCTCCCCTCGGGTATTCCGTGGTGGCAGGTGTCCGTCTTTGACGCGCCCGCACTGAGGCCGGCAGAGATGGTGCCCGCCGCCGACCTTCGCGTGTCGGTCGTTGAATTCGGAAGCGAGTCCGCCATCCTGGAAGAGCAGGGATGGGCTGGCGGCACCTTCGTGTGGCGCACAGATGGTCCGACCGTCGAGGGGCGGAGGCTGATCCTTCGGGTTCGTGCGATGGGAGGGTTTCCCGACGCCCCGACTGCGTACATCCGCGTAGGAGGGCATGTGGAGAACCTCGCAGTGCGCGGCCTACCGATCTATCGCGACTAGCCCGGCTCAGGCACGCGGCCGCTTCGCCTGCCGCCGGGACCTGACGGCACAAGGATGTGCCGTCGGGCCTCGTTCTTGACGAACTGCACACTCCCACCTAAATTTCGATCAGGACCTCAGCTTGAATCTCTGCCCTCACTCACTCTGGGCGAGGACACTTGAGCGCTGGCGTGCCCGCACGCGGGGCGCGCACCGGCAGGCCCGCGGTCATCCGGGCCCCGTTCCCGAAGGAGCACGCGTGGATCAGAACGCCGGTTCCGGCTATCCGACGCCCGGACCCCTGCTCTCGACCGTCGACGGACCCGAAGACCTTCGCACCCTCCCGATCGAAAAGCTGCCCGAGCTTTGCCAGGAGCTTCGCACCTACATCTGGGACACGATCATGAAGGTGGGCGGCCACCTCGCGCCGAGCCTCGGCGTGGTCGAGCTCTCCGTGGCGCTCCACTACCTCTTCAACACGCCGAACGATCGGATCGTGTGGGACGTCGGGCATCAGGCCTACGTTCACAAGGTACTGACCGGTCGCCGCGATGCTCTCCGCACGATCAAGCAGTGGCACGGCATCAGCGGCTTCTTGAAGCGCAGCGAGAGTCCTTACGACACCTTCGGCGCCGGACACGCGTCGACCGCGATCTCGGCCGCGCTCGGCATGGCGGCCGCGCGAGACCTGATGGGCGAGAAGCGCCGTGTGGTCGCGGTGGTCGGTGACGGTGGCATGACCGGCGGCCTCGCCTATGAAGGGCTGAACAACGCCGGCGCCTCGGGGCGCGACATCATCGTGATCCTGAACGACAACGCGATGTCGATCTCGCCCAACGTCGGCGCGATCTCGAATTACCTCACGCGCATCATCAGCCACCCGCTCTTCAATCGCGCGAAGTCGGACATCTGGGGCCTGACCGAGAAGCTGCCCAAGACCGAGACGGTGCGGAACGCCGTCCGCAAGGTCGAGGAGAGCCTGAAGACGTTGCTCACGCCGGGCATGCTCTTCGAGGATCTCGGCTTTCGCTATCTCGGTCCGATCGACGGCCACGACATCCGCGAGCTGATCTCGGTCCTCGAGAAGGTGCGCGAGATGGAGGGCCCGATTCTGGTGCACGTCCTGACCAAGAAGGGGAAGGGCTACCAGATGGCGGAGATCGATCCGCAGAAATATCACGGCGTGAAGCCGATGCCGGGAAGCGTCAAGGTCGCGGCCGACAAGGTGGCGAAGCCGGTGGAGAAGCCTCGTGCGGAGATCTCCTATACCGAGGCGTTCGCCGAGTCGATGGTGCGCCTGGCGCGCGAGAATCCGAAGATCGTGGCGGTCACCGCGGCGATGGCGGACGGCACCGGCCTCGTCAAGTACGCGACCGAGTTCCCCGATCGCTTCTGTGACGTCGGCATCGCCGAGGCGCATGGCATCACCTTCTGCGCGGGCCTCGCGACCGAAGGGATGCGGCCGGTCGCGGCGATCTACTCGACCTTCCTGCAGCGCGCGTACGACCAGATCATCCACGACGTCGCGCTCCAGCATCTGCCGGTCGTCTTCTGCCTCGATCGCGCCGGTTTGGTCGGCGAGGACGGGCCGACCCATCATGGCGCCTTCGATCTGAGCTACTTGAGCTGCGTGCCCGGCATGGTGGTCGCCGCGCCGCGAAATGCGGCCGAGCTCTACGGCATGCTCAGGACCGCCACTGCCTGGGACGAAGGTCCTTTCGCCATTCGCTATCCTCGCGGCTCCGTGCCTGAGGCGGAGTTCCCCGCGGACGCGCCCGCGGTGCCGGTCGGATCATGGGAGCCGCTCTCGCCTCTGGCCGATGTCACGCTGCTCGCGGTCGGCTCGATGGTCTCCGTGGCGGAGGAAACTGCCGCGCTTCTCTCCCCGCTCGACATCGAGTGCGGCGTGGTCAACGCGCGCTTCGTCAAGCCGGTCGACGCGAAGCTTCTCGAGGCGGCGGCGCGTCGATCGAAGCTGCTCGTCACGATCGAGGAGAACGCGGTGCGGGGCGGCTTCGGCGCACAGGTCGATCTCTGGCTGGAAGAGCAGGGGCTCAGAAACGAAGTTCAGCTTCTCCGCGTCGGACTGCCCGACCAATTCGTCGAGCACGGCGCTCGGAAGAAGCTCCTCGAGCTATCGGGACTCTGCGCGCCCGACATCTCGAACCGCATCCGGGTCGCGCTGGGTCGGGAGCTGGCCACGGCCGGCGGTCGTGCAGTCGAAAGGAAGGCGCTCGATGTCTAACGTCAGCATTCGCGAACTTGCCGTCTCCGTCGCCGCGCTCGAGAAGGAGAAGGCCGATCTCCTGGTGCTTCCGCTCGCGCAGGGGACGAAGGCGCTGCCCGCCGCGATCGCCGCGCTCGTGGGTGGCGACAAGGGCTCGGTCGCCGCGCTCCTCGCTTCAGGCGATTGGAAGGGCGATGTGGGAGAGACCGCGATCGCGTACGGCGCAGGCGAGGCCTTCCCGCGCGTGCTCCTCGTCGGAACCGGTGAGGCCAAGGGTTGGAGCCGCGAACGTGCCCGCGCCGTCTCCGCAAGCGCGGTCCGGCGCGCGCGCGACCTCGGGCTCTCCCAGGTCGCGTTCCTCCTGCCGCTTTCGAGCGCCTCGAGCTGGAGTGCCGAGGCTGAGATGGAGCTCGCGGTCGAGGCGGCGCTGAGCGGCGCCTATCAGTACTCCGGGCAGAAGACGCTCGAGCTCGAGAAGTACAAGAGCATCGGAAAGCTTTCCTTCGTGCATCCGGGGGGCGACGCGACCAAGCTCGCGACCGCGCTTGCGCGCGGCCGTGCGCGCGGCGAGGCGGTCCACTTCGTCCGCGACATCTCGAACGCGCCGGCGAATCTGCTCAATCCTTCCGACCTCGCGGCGGCGGCGAAGCAGGTCGGGGCCGAGAACGGCCTCAAGGTGCGCGTGCTCGGCCGTGAAGAGTGCGAGAAGGAGGGCCTCGGCTCCTTCCTCTCCGTGGCGCAAGGCTCGGTTCAGCCGCCGCAGTTCATCCTGATGGAGTACGACTGCGGGAAGAAGGACGCGCCGACGATCGGCCTGATCGGCAAGGGGATCACCTTCGACTCGGGCGGCATCAGCTTGAAGCCCCCGGCCGCGATGCACGAGATGAAGTTCGACATGTGCGGCGCGGCGGCGGTGCTCGGCACGATGAAGGCGCTCAAGCCGCTCGGCATTCCGGTCAACGTCGTCGCCGCGATCCCGACCACCGAGAACATGCCGGGCGGTCGCGCGACCAAGCCGGGCGACGTCTTCAAGAGCTACTCGGGCAAGACGATCGAGGTGCAGAACACCGATGCGGAAGGGCGACTCGTCTTGGCCGATGCCTTGACTTACGTGGCGCGAAACTACAAGCCGGCCGCGATGCTCGACCTCGCGACCTTGACCGGCGCGGTGATCATCGCGCTCGGCCACTACGGCGCCGCGGTCCTGAGCAACGACGACGCCTTGGCGGAGCGCATCGCCAAGGCATCGGACGAGAGCGGCGACCGTTGCTGGCGCCTACCTTTGTGGGAGGACTACCCGGACCACTTGAAGAGCGACTGCGCCGACTTCAAGAACATCGCGGACGGGAACGCCGGGGCCGGCACCATCGCGGGCGGCGCCTTCCTCGCGCAGTTCGTCGAGTCGGTGCCATGGGCTCACATCGACATCGCCGGCACCGCGTGGTGGGACAAGGATCGACCGCATCTGCCCAAGGGTCCCTCAGGCTTCGGCGTCAGGCTCCTCCTCGATCTGCTCGCGGGGTACGGTCGCTGAAGCACAAGGACGGGCAGCGCAGGTGAGCGGGATCGAGAGATGGGCGCCTCTCTTCCCGCTGGGGCTCGTGCTCTTGCCGCGCGAGCAGCTTCCGCTTCACATCTTCGAGCCGCGCTACCGTGCGATGACCGAGCGCTGCGAGCAGGAAGAGATTCCCTTCTGCGTGCTGCTCGCTCGGCAGGAGGGGCTGGTCCAGATCGGCTGTGAAGCATGGATCGAGGAGACGCTTCGAAGCTACCCGGACGGCCGAAGGGACATCATGACCATGGGGGGCGAGCGTCTTCGCGTGATTGAGCTGCGCGAGCACCGCGCCGGCTATCACGAGGGTCGCGTCGAGCCGCTCGAGGATCTGGAAGACCAAGGCGATCCCGAGGCGTCGGCCGTGCTCCTCTCGATTCATCGCGAGTGCCAGCGCCTTCAACGAGCCATGATTCGCTCGCTCGGAGAACCGGCCGGCGGAAGCGGTGAGGCAGAGGAGATCGAGCTCGAGCCGGGCTACACCTTCGCGCTCGCGTCCAGGACGCAGCTCTCGCCCGGCGATCGACAGGCGCTGCTCGAGCTCCGGCGCGAATCGGAGCGGGAGCAGCTCCTGCTCGCGTACTTGGCGCAGCTTCGGCCGCGGCTCGAGCAGGCGCTCCACGATCTGCCGCACGTGCGCGGAAACGGTAAGGCGAAGACGCAGGATTGAGCGGCCGCGCGCCGCGAGGGACGAACATGACCGAACGCGAAACGCTCGAGGTGGACGTGCTGGTGGTGGGCGGAGGTCCGGCCGGATTGGCGACGGCCTATCACCTCCGTCAGCTGCTGACGAAGAGCCCGCTCGCGGGCGGCGAGCCTTCGATCGCGCTGATCGAGAAGGGGGGCGCGGTCGGCAATCATCAGCTCTCGGGCGCGGTGATCGATCCGCGCGGGATCTTAGAGCTCATGCCCGACTACCGCGAGCGCGGCTGTCCGATCGAGTCGGACGTCGAGCGTGAATCGCTCCTCTTCTTGACCGAGAAGGGCTCGATGACCTTCCCCTTCACGCCGCCGATGCTGAGGAATCACGGCAACCACATCGTGAGCGTGAACAAGCTCGCGCGATGGATGGGGGAGCAGGTCGAGGCCGCGGGCGGCATCGACATCTTTCCCGGCTTCGCGGGACAGGAGCTCCTCTACGACGGCGACCGCGTGATCGGCGTTCGCACGGGAGATCGCGGCGTCAACCGCGTGGGCGAGCCCAAGCGCAACTTCGAGCCCGGAATCGACATTCTCGCGAAGGTGACCGTGCTTTGCGAAGGAGTGCGCGGCAGCCTGACCAAGACGCTGGTCGAAAAGCTCAAGCTCGACGCGGGGAAGAATCCGCAGGTCTACGGCACCGCGGTGAAGGAGCTCTGGGAGCTCGCCCCCGATCGGGTCGCGCGCGGCACCGTGATCCACACCATGGGCTACCCGCTCGACACTCACACCTACGGCGGAAGCTGGATCTACGCCATGGACGAGCGGCTCCTCTCGATCGGGCTCGTGGTCGGCTGTGATTATCGGAGTCCCTTCACCTCGCCGCACACGCTCTTCCAGAAGTTCAAATTGCACCCGGCGATCCGCCGCCTACTCGAGGGGGGCAAGATGGTCGGCTATGGCGCCAAGGCGATCGTCGAAGGAGGATGGCACTCGTTGCCGCGGCCGCAGGCCGATGGTGTCCTGCTCGCCGGCGACGCGGGGGGCTTCCTCAATCTGCAGCGCTTGAAAGGCGTCCACCTCGCGATCAAGAGCGGCATGCTCGCGGCGGAAACGGTCCACGACGCGCTGACCCGAGGCGACACCTCAGCCGCGAGTCTCGCGGGCTACGAATCGAAGCTCCACCAGAGTTGGATCGGGCAAGAGCTCCGAGGCGCGCGAAACTTCAAGCAGGGTTTCGCCGGCGGGCTCTATGCCGGAATGCTCTCGACCGGGATGCAGATGCTCCTGGGCGGGGCGGCCCCGCTGGTCGACCCCAAGGTCACGCCCGACCACACGCACATGCGGAAGCTCTCGGAGCTCAGGGCGGTGGGGCTCGCGACCGAGCCCGAAGAGCTCAAGCCGGACGACCAGATCACCTTCGCGCGGCTGACCGACGTCTTCCACTCCGGCACCAAGCACGAGGAAGATCAGCCGTGCCATCTCGTCGTCTCGGACCTCGATCTCTGCCGCACGCGCTGCGTGGAGGAGTACGGCAATCCCTGCCAGTACTTCTGCCCGGCCGCCGTCTACGAGATGGTCCCGGCCGAAGGACCGAGCGGGAAGATGCTCAAGATCAATGCTTCGAACTGTGTTCACTGCAAGACCTGTGACATCATGGATCCCTATCAAGTGATCACTTGGGTTCCTCCGCAAGGCGGAGAAGGACCGGTTTACACGAACCTTTAGTGGCGCGCCTGGCGATAAGGGAAGGCCGGCCCCGGCGGCCGGAGAAAGGTGGGAAGCATGGCATTGGAGTTCGCGGCGGGTTGGGACGCACCGCTCAAGAGCCTGCGCCAGCAGGAGCCGATCGTAGCCAAGTTGACCGAGCCGATCCTCGAGCAGACGCTGCGGGAGGCGAAGTCCCGCATCACCGGCAACGGCCGGAGCAAGGAAGTGCTGAACTACATGGAGCGGGACTTCGGACCGATGGTCCAGGTCACGTCGGTCGAAAGCCCCGGTTGGATCCCGAACGGCGGCTCGGGATGTGCGCTCGCGCATCTGGAGTATCGGGGCCTCGGCTACCATCTCGTGCTCCGGTTGACCGGGGGTAACTTGGAGGCGGCCGACATCTCGAACTGAGCTCGGGCATCCAACGACCGAACGTTGGGCGTTGGGCCAGAACCGCGAAGGCCGCCCTTCAGCTGTAGGGCGGCCATCGTCGTACACTGGAGCCGGCTCTAGCGCCGGTTCAGGGCCGGCGCCCGATCGAGAACCCTTCGCGGGAGAGGAAGAGAAGAAGAGGGATGGCGCTCCTACCGATCCGCATCTACGGCGACCCCATTCTGCGCCGAAAGTCGCTCGACGTGCCCGAGGTCAACGCGGAGATTCGTGAGCTCGCGCGTGACATGATCGACACGATGTACGAGGCCGATGGTGTCGGCCTCGCGGCGCCGCAGGTCGGCCGTTCGATTCGCATGCTGGTGGCCGACGCCTCGCATCGCGATGGCGGTGGGGGCGCGCGCATCTTCATCAATCCGATCATCGTCGAGTCGTGGGGGGAGTGGAGCTTCGACGAAGGCTGCCTTTCCGTGCCCGGGCTCTCGGCCGAGCTGGTGCGGCCCGAGGCGGTGCGCGTCCGCTTTCAGGACGAGAGCGGCGCCCTCTGCGAGGAGGAATTCCACCGCGTGTGGGCGCGCGTTCTGCAGCACGAAATCGATCACCTCGAAGGGAAGCTCTTCGTCGACTACCTGAGCCCGATCAAGCGCGCGCTGATCATGAAGAAGCTGAAGCAGCTCCAGAAGGACTCGAAGACCGGCATCTCTCTCTAGTC